>DTUY01000229.1 GCA_012963885.1 Candidatus Poribacteria bacterium
CCCTTCATCTTGAAAATATGAACATAGTTATACGATACTGGCACGAGGGGCAAACTGCCTACGGGGTAATTATATTATCTCACAAACTCTCTTTTTGCGTAAATCACAAAGATGTTGCTGGGCTTGGCGGATACTCCTAGTGACGATTTTGTAAGAGCGAAATATTTTTCGCCTCTACGAACGAATTAGGCTGACGTCGGCATATAGCCGAAATCAGTTTATTATACCAATCGTTTAATGATGCAACCTGGGTATCCCAACGATTTAGTCATGGTTCTGATAATCAGCAATTTTCAGAACATCAGATGGAGATAAAATTATGAACCAAGCAGTGGATCCACAACATTTAGACAAGCAATTACATAAATTATTTGGTGAAGATACGTATAGCGAAGGACCATTGGCTGCCAGTGGTGCTGGACGACGCTTCGTTGGCCTAGATATGTGTCGTCGATTGAATCCAAAACAGGTCACTTTTTTGCTGGATGCGTTGAGTCAATTTCGCATTATCAGCATCGCTGGACAAGACCTGACGACCTTTTCACTGGCCCACTTCGAGCGATTTGCCAACCACTGGGGAGTACCCGTTCCACATCCTAATAATTTCCTACGTGGTGGGAAACCCGCTCAGGCTGATGGGGATAGTGATGGTCCGTTTGAGTTGATTTCGTTCGAGAAACGACGGATATCGGCGGTCAATTTGACCTTCCCTGACCAATTGCAGTGTCTATCCCACCAATCACCGACTGTGCTGGTTGTTTCCAACTTTAGCGGAAAGATTACTGGTGAACAAGACAGTAACAGACCCGTTCAGGTCAGTCGTGGTGGTTCGTGGCATACAGATATCGAGTATGAACCGTTACCGATTTATGTCTCCATGTTCTTGGTTCATCAGTCACCTGTATCTCGGAACGCTCTGGGTGGAAACTGGGTAGGGGTGCCTGACTCGGCTAACCCGTACTTGGAAGGATCTAGCGACGAACTCATGCAGCGACGAATGCGTCTTCCCTTGAATGGCGAAACAGCCTTTGCCGACACTGCAGCCGCCTTTGCCGCTCTACCTCTTTCAGAACAGCCCGCATTGGAACAGATACAACTGCGAAGACGATTGAATCAACCAGATGAAGGGTGGCTAGCTCCGTTGGTTCGCACCAACCCACGTTCTGGCATTAAGTCGTTCCATAGTCCGATCTGGGCTTCGCGACCCCGTGTGCGGCCACCCGTAGAAGTGGACGGCATGTCAGAGAGCGAGTCCCGTGCTTTTTTAGACCAACTTGAAGAACATGTCCTACAGGAGCAATTTCGTTATGATCACCTACACCAGCCGGGCGACATAACGTTGTGGGATAACTACATGACGTTGCACAACTCACCACCAACTAAAGTAAATATTGACTCGGTTGATGATGCTCGGTTGCTGTACCGTTTGAGTTGCAAAGGGGAGCCAGCATTGTCGTTGCCTCGAAACGACACACCAGGATGGTTGAAGACCCATATTGTGGGTGGTTATGCCACGCCCGCAGAGATCATCAATATTGACGGTGAGATGTAATATGGTGTTACGCTGTCTTGGAAGCTGATCTTTTGCGCTGGAAAATTATCCGACGCTTTGTATGTACCGCCGTGGCTAATGTATCGAACTTCTGGGCCACATCATTATCAACCCCAAATGTGATGGTACGGCTTTTCTTGTTTGGCAGCAATTAAGACCTCTCAGTTGTGTGCCTGATCAGAATGAAATATACACCTTTTGCTATAACGATTATAATGGAATGATGAATAACACACCCAACACCAAGCAACTCCTGACATCGACGCGCAGTAATAGGCTTTTTGCCCAGCTGCTGTACCGCGACAGCCGCTTCTATTAACCACCCACAATTAATCCAAGTCCTTCACACAATGAAATCCGACGTTGGTGTTCCAATCATCTGGATCGCGATCCTGCGGTAAAAGGCAAGACAGGCATTACGGTTACGATAGCCCCACGCAACACTTTGTGGTTTTTACGACCATCGTCATACTAATCCTAGCACCATTCTCCAAACGTCTCCTTCTCTCTTACGAAGGAGTTCAGAATTACCGAAGTGCAGTGCCATTTTTTCTGGGATCAATTGTTGGTGACGTTGTTGTTGCTTCAATCATAAGCATTTTGGGGCTTATCTTTAACTTCAATGTTCGCTACTTGAGTTGGTAGAATTCTGATTTGTTGACAAATCAGAAAGTTGTTACGATTTAACCATATGACTAAAGTCAGACAAAATACTCATCTTTTCTGTGCAATTTAATCCTTCATATTAAGAAAAATCAGTGGTTTGGCTGAGGTATAAAGGAGACTGCCTATTACAATATTATCTTCATGTGGAAGGTCGAAAAAAAGATCGAGTCTCTTCATGAATCGGCTTAAATCGACACCCATAAAATTGTTACTCTCAATAGATATTTTTTGTAACTTTTTTCTGCCCGCTGTTGAAAGACTGCGCATCCCTCTGAATTGCTTAACATTCCACTTAATTAATGCTGCTGATATTTGAATCATTCCCTGCAGAAACAACTTTTGATTGCCAGCAGCATTCACCCAACCCTCTTCCCAAGCTTCGTGAGCTTCCCACCAATAGGCAAAGTTGAAAAGATCCACTCCATAAAGGTAATCGATGTTTTCAGACCAAGCTGAAGCATCATAAACAGGAGACACGATATCTTCAGAAGTCGCTCGGTAGCTATGTCCATCTGGATCTTTCACCGGGTGTGGTGTTAGCCTTGGCACGTATCGGTAAGGTGGGAAATCTCTGTTTGGACAATAACGTCTGATGTCTGGATTGAAGGGTACTGGTTGTGTTATGCTGTTTAAATTACCTTCATCGTGTGTGCTAGACATAAGTATCTCCTGAATTGCCAGATCTCCTCACTATCAACTAAAGATCCAAGACAGAAAGCCGTTCCTTCAGTTGCCCCCAGCCGTTTTCCATCTAATGACGAGACAAACCGCCTCCAAATCCGATTTTCTCTGATCAGTTAAACCGAGCAATTGGATTGTCCCTTATCCTATATAACCCAATGCCTTTGCCCAGAATGACGAACATGTGAATCTTGATTCTGCAGTTGTTTGATTAGTTTCCACATCCACCCATCTACATACCAACCCAACAAATAAAACTAACACAACAACTAATCTCTGAACCATGATAGCCATGAATCCCTCCACCTCCATTGCCTAAACACACCAAACTGCTTCATACAACCAATTCTCGTGCCTTTATCGGAGGTTCCTACAGCCTTGATTTGACCGTTTGCTATCGCGGGAAAACTGGGGGTTCCCCTAGGTCCCCCTACAAATTGACAGCATCACCGATAGTGTAGTTATAGCCATTGGCATGCTGAATTACCTGGCAGTGCTTGTATTTGGTTTCAAACTTCTTGGATTTGGCTTTAACACTGATGCTGCGCTTATCACTTGAATTCAGGAAATTTTTTAACCGCTTTAGCATCTTAAAGCTCATTCCTTAGGGGGAAAGCCGATAGGCAACCATATAGGTAGATTACTAACTGATTCTTGTAATGATTCAGATATAGGAATACCCCATAATTGGAAAAATGGACCTAAGTTCTGCTTGACTACTTTCGAGAAACGAACCATCCATTGATCTCTCTTTTCCTGATCATTTTTAGGTCTTTGACCAGGAGATAACTCGTGATATTGGGCAAAGACATTTTTAAAAGCTTCCCAACCAAATTCCTGTTGCAGCTGATAATACATGTATAATGCTAGAAACGGGTTACTTTTCCACTGTTCAAATTGGCTCCCCTCTTTAAAATATACCCGATATTGTCTTTCTATGTCTGGTTGAGCCATTCGACCGGCTTCTGGTTTTATATTACAAAGCTTATCTAGTATATACATAGTGAATAAGTTAACAGTTACTTCACCTGTACCCTCAAAGGTCCAGTCTGGATTTTGGAACATATGCCCGGTTTCATGGTAAAAACCCCAGTTACCTTCATTGATTAAATGGTTACTAGCCACTAGATTTTTGGCGGTGACGGATGGAATCATGATGGGGTTACCGGCGTGCATCCAACCAGCACAGAGTTGGACATCTGCACAATACCTTTGCGGATAATCTCTAGTCTTGGGTAAGACGGCTAAATCAGCTGATAGATCTAAGACTCGATCCCAGGTCTGCATTAATAATTTGGGATTATCTAGCTCGCGTACTTCGGTGGCAGGAACGGTCAAGATGACTTTATCTGAAGCCAGTTCTGCCCAAGGAGCGGGTAAATACCTGACTCGTTGAACCCAATCCTGAAGACTTGTTTGACCCAATTTATAATAAGGTGATTCGACTGCGCCATCTATTGTTACTGTTATTGATCCATCATGAGTTGCCTCAGTAACTACGATGTAAATTAATCCGCCGAAAGAACTTGCAATTTTTGTCTCTGGTTGGGTTAATGGCCATTCATTAGTAATCTCTGGAGCCCGATTCCATACTGATTTATTCCATAGTTTGCATGTGGTTGATCCCATACGTACTTTTATTTTTTTCCCAACGGCAGTTGGAGGTAAATGGACATGGATCATTTGACCTGCATCTGCAAACAATCCCAGACTATGCCAGCCCACGATTGAGGTATCGACTTTTACGCTTCGCTTAATTGATGGTGTTCCCGCTGGAGAAATACCTGGAAATATTTTAGCGGATGAATGTGCCTTTATGTCTTTGGCAGCTAAACGTCTTGATTGACGAATTTCTTCCGACATAGCTAACCGTTGCAAGATATCTCTCTCCGTAATTGGTTCATCTGGAGAAGGATTCTGTTGATTGATATCACCGCCTAGAACCTTTTCTAGCTTGGGACGAAAGATTTGGTCGCCAATTGGAACACAGTTGGCTGCTGTTGTTAGGATATTAGATAAGATTAAAATTTCTTGATTACTAATTTTTGATTGATCCGCAGCTTTTTGAACTAATGAGTCAAGTGCGAAATATGCATTGGTACTATATGAAGGAAGCGGTTGAGCCAAAAAACCGTCTTGGATAGTATCAGAAGTAAAACCATTGGCGAAAACCAAGCCCACTGAAGCATAAAAGACATTTCCAGTGAAGTCAGTACTCAGCTGTTGATCTGGATTAAGTTGTTGCCACCCCCAGCCAGTAGCTGAATCAATGATTGCACCGCCCTGTTTTAACCAATGAATTATCTTTATTTGTTGGTTCTTAGAAGCTTTTTCTACACCGCCAATCAGCACATCGACGGCAGCGAAATTATCAATTTTGATAGATTTTGTTTGAAACCCAAGATTATTTAAATAACTGACTAAGTAGGGATTGTTAACAACTCCCACCTTGGGTTTAGGTTTTCTACCTGTCCATTTAATAGAGTTAATCAGCAGGCGTCCTGTATCGGCACTTTCGATCGAGTCTTTGTTGAAAAATCCATCGTGTCCCCAAAGCAGGACCCGACCAGTGTGGTACTTGGCACCAGCAACAACTACTTGCCCCTTTTTATCTTGAATAACGCCAAAAGTATTTGGGCCAAAAACAGAAATATTACCTGGGATTCCAGGACTGGAAATTTGATTTACACCTACGGTCAGCGTTTTTAGATCAGAGTTTTTATCCATATCTGCATATGAGGAAAAATTCAGCATTAACTGAAAAAATAAAAATACTAAAGCAAAAATTAGCATTATGTGTACACCTATAACTGCATTTCATGGGAGTACATTCTTGAGTTGTCGGATGGGTTGAATGCACTAGTTAATAGTTGCCCCTAATCCTGGCAAGCCAGAAGCAGGTTTTTTAATCCGATCTTTGGAATGCAAGTTGAGCCAATTTATTCCAAATGGGTTCTAAAAATCTGGCCAAATTCTATTTTCATTTAAAATACTTCTTACATCAATTAGACAGTTTATATCCAAGGAATGAAAGAGCCTATTTCACTCTGAAAAGTTTTACCATTTAAGTTGCCGCTAATCACGCCTCCATCCTCAGCTTTTGATAAAAACTGAAACGCTTGCGAAGCGCCACCCTCTAATCGTTCTATTTTAAAATCATGACCTCCCGCCTTAATTCGGATTTGTTGCCACTCATTGGTTCCACCGTTTACCGATTTTAAATCATTTTTCGCACACCCCACCAACAGCACTGCTACAATTATTGCAATTAGTATTTGTTTCATAACTAGCCCAAAGTTCAGCTTAATTATTTATTTTTTGCAATGTTTTCCTTAGCGCCGGAACACCAGATAACCGGAGTTCCACATGAACCATACTGATCTACAATCCCATCATATCAGACATGACAAAATCCATCAATTCCAGCTTCCATCAATCTGTGGCACTGCAAAAACCCAAAGGGTTTGGCAGAATCAATCTATTCTGAACTCCAAGGCATGGTGCAGACGCTGAGTAAACTAGATATCTAGGAAATAGGAGATGAATACATCGACCATACTAGTAGCCCTTTGGGGCTCAAGTTTTGGATTATCTACGGCATTCTATCACGCGGGGTAAAGCGGTGGGGTCGCTGTCAGCAATTGGTTCTGGCGAGTTGATTAGTGACTGTCCTGTCTATACCAAGTTGCACCCTTCTGGATGGGGGGATGTACTTCCATGTTTGGCTATAGTTATATGATACCCCACAAGGGGTGGACCGCCGTGGCGAATAGTGCGCAAGGCTTCTAGTGAAGGCTTACCATAGTTTGCCGCTATCAAAGGTGATATCTGTATGGTGTCACCTTCCTTATTTCCAGTGGTTCAACCTTCCTGAAAATCAAGATAAAATCCGGGTTTATCTGGTTGATGAATATTGCTAATCCCATATTTTAGCGACTACGATCCATTACTGGAATGTATAGGTAAGTCCCGTATAAAGAAGTATCGAGAATTACTTTAAAGCCACCTTCCAACCACCTGCACCATGTAAACTCGGACTGCCATCATCTGCCATACCCTGATATCTTGTCATTAGCATTTTGCTCGGATCAGTGGCGACTTCATGCACCATCTGCCAAGTGATTTCTTTTGGTGAAGGCTTGACATACTTTGGCC
>DTUY01000230.1 GCA_012963885.1 Candidatus Poribacteria bacterium
CACATTACGTCGGATAATTTTCCAGCGCAAAAGATCAGGTGCCAAGACGGCGTAATACTACATTGCATCCTGCTATGCAGACGCGTGTAACCTAAGATCAGGCTAGTATTTAACTAACTTGTTTGTTATCGTTGTGTGTCTGCACCATCCGTCAGAACCAATTCCTGACAGCATTCCATCACTTTACCTCGATGCGGTAGTCATGATAGAATGCTACATCCAGTCCCTACAACTTGAAACTTAAAAGAACTGATATAATTGACGTATTAATTCAACTACCCAGTGGGGATTATCTAGCCGTCAATCTACAAGCTGTATTTGAAATTCGTTGATTTTCTTAAAGCGGGCATAGGTACAGAATACTATGATGGAGAATCTAGTAAATGATCGTGGTATCAAAACACGCTGGAAACCAAATAAATGTACTTATGGCTTTTGAGTTTTTGCCGTGAAACTGTTGAAAGGAGAAACAAATGAATGGAGAAGTGATGAATAATGAAGAGGATTATGCGTTTGATGTGGCGGGATATCTGCACGTTCCTGGCGCTTTAAAGTCAGAAGAGGTGGAGGAACTGAATCAGGCGCTGGACGGAATGAAAAAAAGTGAGGGTATGCTGGGATGGCCTGTTCCGCAGCGTGAACCATTCCGTGACTTGCTCGTGCATCCAAAGTTGGTTTGGTATTTAAATCAGATCGTGGGTCACGGCTTTCGGTTGGATCAAGCCCCACAGTTATTGGGTTATCAGGAAGGTGAAGTTGGAGACAAACTGGTTGGTGGCGACGAACCCCGAAATCCGTCTCGAGCTTATTACCAGCAAAACGGGCGTCGATCAAGTCAAGGAATAAAAGTCATTTGGGCTTTAGAAGATGTGGTAGAAGGTGATGGTGGATTGGTGATGGTTCAGGCGAGCCACAAAAGCAATGTGGAAACACCTCCTGATCTAGTGACTGGGGTTGATGAAATGGGATTGGTCAAGCAACTGGAGCTGAAGGCTGGTGACCTGTTTTTATTGGCTGAGTCTGTGCTTCAAGGCGTACGGCCCTGGAACGGTGATTCAAAACGTTTGCTGACTTACTGGTATGCAGGGAGAGCTGCCATTCAATCTAATGGCCCTGGCCCTGAAGCACAGATCGAATCCTTGGTGGAGTGGGCAAAGGAGGCAGCACCAGAACAAAAATCTGTTATGTACAAACCAGGTTTTAAAGGCTCAAATCCAGCACCAGTATTAAATACAGATGGGAAGAAGATTTGGGTGGAAGAAAACTCAGAGGTAATTCATCCGTCGATTTATATCTGTGATCCTAATTCCAGAATTGATGAGAAGGAATTTTACTTTTGGGATTTAAATGGGTATCTGGTAGTTCCTGGTGTCATGGATAAGGAATGGCTAGCTGAGGCAAATCAGGCAGTAGACAAATACCAGGTCCGAATTGAAGTGGGAGGTGAACTGTCGGGAGGATCGGTGAGCCAGGCGGGAACGGGTCGCCCACTGTTGCCAGGGTTGTTGAACCTGCCAAGTCCCTATAGCGCCCCGTTTCGGCGGATGATTACTCATCCCACCGTAGTACACCGGCTGAATTGGATGGGTGGCAGCGGCTATCGCACGGGTGGGGCAACCGTATTCTGTGCTGTGGATGGGACTTCGGGACACTCCCTGCACGATGGAAATGAGCCTATTAGCCCATCTCGAGGCTACTATTTTAAGAATGGACGGAGTTATTGTGAGACCATCACCATTGCGTGGCAATTGCGCGATGTCGAACCAGGATTGGGCGGTTTTGCCTGCGTACCTGGGTCTCACAAAACACAGTACCCGATGCCATCCGGAATTCGGACTTGTGATGAAACGATGGGCTTGGTGGTTCAGCCAACTATGAAGGCGGGGGACGTTCTTTTTTTTATGGATGGTGGTTGCACACATGGTGCATTGGCCTGGAAGAATCCCATTCCCAGGCGAGGGGTCCTGATTAAGTATCAATCGAAGAATTCGAATTGGGGAGGTGGTGTGATTGACCCTCAAGAGAGATGGGGCAATATAGTTGAAGATATGACTGAAGAGCAATTTGCGGTGATGCGCGGTCCGGAACGCGATGGACGTCACCGTACAGTACCACGATTGGTTGTACAAGATGATCGGGTGTCCGTTTCATATGACCCCGAAGGGGATCGATATTCGTCAAAGTACCGAAAACCAGGACGAAAACCATAACAATAAACAGCAAAGAAGGTAATGTTCCCATAGATTGAGCAACTTGATACCTGTTTGTAAAGATGGATGGCAGTTCTCAGTAGTATGATCATCAATTTTGGAATGAAAATGGAGATCTTGTCGTGTTCGATGCTGTCCCCGGCAAAAAACTATAGATGCTGAAGCAATTTTCTGAAAAAGAGGCGCCTCGGGGATGGTATCAGGGGGTGCTTATCAGCTCGGAATGGGCTCATTCTGCAGTGAAGAAGAGAGGTGGTCTAACAACTGGAGATTGGATCTTGGAGTCAAAATGGATCGGTTACTCTATAGTAGTTGGGTGCTTATTAGCGTATTTGACGAGGGCAAAGGTCGTTGAAAAGTCTAAAGAGACAGTGAATTATAGATAAATAAAAGGAGAATAAAATGTCGGATATCAAAATCTGCAACCCGTTGCTTCGAATCCCTTTATCGCTTATCATTGATGATTCCTGTCCCGTAATCAACAAAGCTTACTATTGGATCCAGCAACGACACGATTGGCGGATACGACACCGACCCAACACACAACCCAGCGGATGGGAGATTCACTACAACAGACTGCCGTCAATGCCAAACACCATTCCTGCTGACTTCACTGCCAAGTGGGGTGAATGGTGTGGTGAACAAGGGATCAAAGGGAAATTCAGTATTGTCCCCTTTCCAGCTGGTATTGGGCGTGTAGATCAGGGATTCAAAGGGTTTCCAGAAAGCGAACTGGAGAAGTGGTTACAGGTAGCGAAAGAGGTAATCTGGAATAATTTCGACTTGACACCCGAAATGCTAACCCACACACGCGTAGTAGACTTAGATACTTGGCAGTTGACTGAGGCGTGGGAACAGGGAGAATGGGTTGATCCCCCAGTCGATAAGCTGACTGAGTATATTGTGGCAGCCATGCAATTGTTGAAGAACGTCGGTATTCCATGCGAAGGGGTAACCAGTCCAGGTGCTTTTGGAAAACAAAAAGAGGAAGCCCATTCCCGAGCAATTCTGGATGCCGCATTATACGTCAATAACAATCCTCGACCATTCTATTTTTTGTGGTTGATCCATGATCAGCTGCCGGATGTACCAATCTGGCAGATAGATAAAGACAAAGGGCAGGCTATTGCTAGTATTGTTAGTTGTGCCGGCGACTGGTTTGGTGCCACTGGTTATGATACTGCTGATGCTGATTTGTTTATAACTGAAGATTTAGAAAGCGGACGTTTACCTGCGGTACTGGCAGATGAACGCCCATGCGTGCTAGTCGGGCACTGGCCCTGTTTCTATGTCAATGATGAAATTGGTTTTCAGGTGCTGAAGACAGTCAAACAACGTCTGGATGCCTACGATCCAGATGGGACCAGGACCCTCTGGATGAAGAACAGTGAAATTGGTCACTATTGGATGGCGCGTCGGTTGAGTAACATCCAACCCGTACCCAATGATAGGCAAGCAGAGCAGATTATCCAAATCGGAACCCAATTTCCCACCACCAACTTTACACTGTCGACTGACACAGTAGCTAACCGAATACAAGTCAATGGTCTTGATCTCAAACAGGTACAGTCTCGACGGGATTTCCGCAGTGGCACCTACCTGACAGAAGCAGGGAAAACCTACCTTGCCTTTGAACTGAACCAAGGTCAAACCACCATTTTCCTTCTCCAATGAACATGATAATTTTCTTATGATTTTTTACATATAAGTAGGATTTTTTCTGACCTTTTAGATGCCAAATACTTTATAGTACAAAGCATACTCATATGTTATTCCTTGCTTTGGGACCACTCTGAGTTTGATAGTCCTTTTTGGTATATTTGATTTCCCCAGTCTAAATCTTTTGCCAGTAGTAGTGCTCCCCCTGAGCGTAAATGCCCACCAGATTCCAAGCAATCCAGCACGGCACGACGAAGGCGTGTATCACGTGGTAATTTTGAGAAGTTTTGACTGCTTGTGCCAAAGATTCGATTGAATCCACTCCGCTCATTGGAGTAAATTGGAAACAAATAGAATTCACGCTGAAATCGAACAATGTTGGAATCAGGAGGGAGCCAGTTTTGGTATTGCGTATTTAGTAACCATGAAGTACAACAGAAACCAAGAAATGGGCGATCCGGAAAATAACGTGGAAAGAAGTCCAGAGCCTGAAGTAATGAGTCTCCACATGCGTCAAAATCCATAGGGCTTCCAGCAGGGATGTGGATCTCTAGAACCGGGTCTCCGGGAGCAAGCGCCTGCCGCCAAGATTTCCAAGCTAAACATGTTTCCTTCGCCCATGCCCTTCCGGTGGGGTAAATGGGGGTTCCGACTACCCCTTCTGAATCAAAAAATAGGCGAGATGTCCAGTTGTTTCCTTGATTATGCTCGCCACGAGCACCACTGATTTGACCATCACCACTAAATTTCACGTTGCCTTCTGACAACACCACCACCTCTCGTTTTTTACGCTTACGAAATACTCGGATTTTTTGACCAAAAGGACGTGGTACAAATTGTAGTCGACCTAACCTATACAGTTCGCCTGACAAATGATTGAACAACCACGGAATGATGTTTAAATCAATTCCCCAAGTGTTGTGCTTGTCTTTGTAATCATTGACCCAAATCCAGGTATCACTGTAAGTTTCTTGCAATACTTTCGCTGGAATTCTACGGATCTGATGGAATTTTTTTGCTTCAGGGATCCCAGACAAAGTAACAAGCAGGTAGAAAGCGCCCGCGAGTTCTCCCAGTAAGTTTGTTAGAGGCACCCAATTGCAAACATCGCCACGTGAATATGAGGAACTGTGACATAGTAAGCAATGACAGTACCAGAGGAGGTATTTTAAATCTGGAACCGTCGAAATCTGAGAAGCTACCGACTGTACGTAAGAAATGGCTTCCGGCTCGAATCCCGCGAGTTCGCAGTTCTCCTTAATCATTGTTGGTCTTAGGAATGGCAACTCTTCGTTTGGCATTTCTTTTTGTGCAACTTCCCGTTGGATATCAAATGGCACTTTGCCTAAAATTTTAGGAACATCATTCATAGTCGACCCATCTTTAAAGCAAATACTCAAGTGTACACATGTTTATATTGGTCAGAATTTAATATGTGATCAAATCGGATAATACCGCTAGGATTTAATTCCAATATGGTTCAACTAAAAGCTCAATTTTCACCTTAAGTTTCTAGTATAATGGCATTGGTAGTTACCAGCAAGATTTTGCGTAGTTGCATTCCGTCATAATTGGTCAAACACAGCGATTCATTTATAACTGATGCTCACTGGAATTCGGACAGAATAATTGGGGATTTCAGTTGATAAAATGATGTGGAATGAGGTCTGCTTCCAACATCGGAATTGTCACCGCCACGGCGGTACATACATTACGTCGGATAATTTTCCAGCGTAAAAGATCAACTTCAAAATCAGCGTAAAGATCTGCACGGGGGCAAATCTCGTACGGATTAATCAGGTGGGTATCAGCCCCTTAGTCGATACCCTTTCCTTACCTCATGAGCCACGAAGTGTCCAATGATTATCCAACTGATTTGGCCTTGACTTTGCCATCTCTCATGTTAGGATAATCAAGATTTATTTGTAAAGAGAATAAATGTATGACCGATCAACTTTTCCATTCCTACCGATTTTCCGAAACGGAACGCCAACGGATGGATTTAGATGGGCACTTAGCTTATCCAAGCCTGTTAACCCAGGATGTCCAAGTACGTTTGACAGAAGCTTTAGCTCATATTCAATCTTTGGAACGTGTTGAGGGTTATCCTAACCGTTTTAGACGTTTTGCTGCCGAGTACAATGCATTTTTGGAAAGCCTGATCACTCACCCAGAGATGTTGAAACTGGTAAGCCACGTGCTGGGTAAAGAAGTTCGTTATGATCACTGTGCCACCATCAACCGCTCAGGTGGCAATGGAGGATCTCACTGGCACAGCCATGGATATGCTGAAGACCATCCCCATTTGGGTTTCATCCGTATCTTCTTTTATATCAATGGTTTTGAGATCAACGATGGTGGATTGGCTGTTGTCCCTGGTAGTCATCTGTTTCGAGACACTAAGATTCATGCTAAGTCAGATTCAGAACTTGAGTCAGGCTGGATGTTAGGTAAACAACATCCAATTACAGGGCAATCATTGAAAATCGAGCATTTGTCTGTTCCAGCAGGAACAGTAATTCTGATGTGGACGCATGCTGCACATGGTGTATCGGCTCGCCGACCTGATAGTGATACTCGATGGACAGTTGTATATGCTTATCGGAATCCCGGTAAACCGTCAGGGGCACGTTGGATTAGTCAAGAATATGAGAACCAAAAACGTACTGATTCAAATAGCCCACTTAAAGATTTGATCAGCCTATACTAGTTTGCTCCGGTATGAAGCTAGCAGGAAACCAATTTGCAAATAGTTAATCAAACTAACAAGTATAGAGGATGCGGACTTTGCCGCCGAAGCAACTGATCTGGCTAAGAACCAGATCCTGGCGCAATCAGCGACGGCTATGCTCGCTCAAGCCTCAGCCATCTCGCAGAATATCCTGTCGCTCTTGAGATAGGGCCTTTCACTAAGAATCTGATTGACACAGCGAGCCTCCACTTTGGGTGCCATGCGCCCGATTTGCCGTGAGCAATTCCTACCAGCAACCCCACCGCTTTACCCCGAAACCGCAATCGTGATAGAATGCCGAAGCTAGTCCTTTGAGAGTCGAATTCGTGCTAAAGATGTAGAGTTCGCTCCTCAATCTGTAGAGGG
>DTUY01000231.1 GCA_012963885.1 Candidatus Poribacteria bacterium
GAGCATGATTATGGTCTTGATTTTCGTTGGATTGTAACTACTTGATGCATGATAACAAAATTATCCGATCTTAGCACATACCAGGTACGGGGTAATCAGGCGGGTATCAACTGCCCTTAGTCGGTACCCTTTTTGCTTCTCCCAACTAGTTTCTTTCTTCTCCTAACATACCGAAAAATGATGATAGATTGAAGTAACTTCTGGGTGGGCAACAACGGGTATAGTGGGTGGACTCAGACACAATACGGAACAGTGGTTATTGCTGATTACACCTGCGGAAGTCTACTGGCAGGGAAATCCTTCATAGGAATGGAGAAGCCTTTTATACGCTCCTAATGTGGCAAGCGAAGTGGCACTAATGGGGCCGAAAGTGAATGAAGAGGCACTTTAACCGCTACTAGCGATAATACTGATGTTGGACCTCAAACCTTAACGCTAACAGCCAATTGGCAATTCTGTAAGGTTAGTACCCAGTATCCTTTGCCTGCTCCTGTTTTCCTTGGCAAACCGATGACATCACGATATGATGGTCGTATCGCTTGGAAAACATCCAAAATACATGTCATGCATTGTTAAGGGAGATATTAATAAGTGGGATTCGAAATTTCAGAGCAACAAATTTGTCAGTTTAAGACCGATGGTTATCTCGTTTTACCATCAGTCTTCGATCCATCCGAGGTCAAGGCAATGCGAGAAGGGGCCAATTTCATCTTAGAATTAATAGTCAATTCTTCCCTGTATCATCAGCGAAAAAGCGGACGGTTGGATATTCGCCAGACCCACGCTGGTCAGATTGTGCGAAAAATACAACCGATTAACGACCTGTCGCTCTGCCTGAGTCACCTCTCTACCGAACAACGTCTATTGGGTCCGTTGGCCCAACTCATGGCTGATCAACCCATATTAATGGAAGAGAAATTAAACTACAAGGAACCGTTACCAACACCGGTCGATATCGAATCGGCAGAGATGGAAGATCGGTTTCCCGTTCACAACGACTGGGCCTATTATCAGGCGCAGAACTACCCGCAAGAAATTATCTCCTCCGCCGTTAGTATGGATGCGTGTACCTCAGAGAGCGGACCAATTTGTGTTTGGCCTCGGTCGCACCAAAAACATCTCGAACATCAAAGCATCAGCCTGGGATTGCAGGTCAAAGACGGGTTGATCGACTTCAACGCTGGACAGGAGATTCTATGTGAAGCCGGATCAGTAATGTTCTTTCACTCTGTTTTGGTTCACAATTCCAGACCAAACACCTCGGGTCGACCTCGGCGGTTGATGATATACAGTCATTACCCAGCGCAGTTTAATCTAGGAAACGATGTTCGAAATGGCTCCAGACGGCTGATCGAGTCACCTTATGAAATAGAGTATTTGCGGGCTAAAGCCAGCGGTAGAACCAAAGATCTGTTTTCAGCTCCTGTTTTTGGTTGATGAAAATAAAATGGGCGGGTTTTCATTCCCGATTTCTACTAAAAGTTTTAAGCAGCTAGGCACTCACTGATACCCCGCAAAAGATAACTCGTGTACGGGGTAATCAGGCGGGTATCAGCTGCCCTTAGTTGATACCCTTTCCTTACCCCCACGAATCACGATAGGCCCACGGCGGTACATACATTACGTCGGATAATTTTCCAGCGCAAAAGATCAGGTGCCAAGACAGCGTAGCACTGCATTCCTTCCAGCCAGAGCCTAAAACTAAAGCTGCG
>DTUY01000232.1 GCA_012963885.1 Candidatus Poribacteria bacterium
TTGTTAAGTTTAAACATACACGATGTTCTTCAAATACTCAAAAAAGTTTAAAGAAAATGTGCGAACTTGGGTCAGAGGTCAAATTCAAGCATATTACAACGGATTTTGTTTTCAGCAGCTATGTAGAGACACTTTAACGTAAGGATGGTGTCAATTCTTGAATGTCTGTTCGAAAGACCCAGGTGCCATTTTTAACGTAGTGGATGGCAAAGGCTCTACGTATGCGGTCGAGGGATCGATTAGCATAGGAACCATGAATTGTCAATCCGGTAAAGAAAACACCTCCACCACGAGGGACCGTTAACTTCAGGATTTCGTCTGGTTCGACGTCCTCCATTTCAAATGAGTGTAAACGCTCTGTCCATTGTTGTCCATTCTGGTCTTGCATCTCATAATCTGTTTCCCAACTGGCGTGTTCTGAACTGTTGAGATTCTTATGAGCACTTTGCAACCCTTTAAGATGACTGCCGGGAACAACGCACAAGCCACCGTTTTCCGGATCCGTGTCATCCATAGCAACCCAACAGGCCATCAGCGTATTGGGTTCATTCTTGATGTAAAGTGTATCCTGATGTATGGCTATGCCTTGACCTCCATCCGGTTTTTTGTTGAGATACATGCTTTGGACAATTTGGGGATCGTCGTTAAGAAGTTGGCGGGTAATACCTGTAATGTTTGGGTGGGTAGCCAAGTATTGCCATTGTGGATCAGCAGTATGTGTACGGAGCCCTTTTTGCCAATCTTCAGGTTTAGGTTTGGATTCGTGATTAAGAAAATCTGAAACTTCCTGATCGGTCAGCAGATTTTCTACTATGAGAAAACCATCATTATGATATTGGTTGATCTGATCCATTGAAATTAACATGGTTGGTGCTCCCTGATTTCCTTTAAGCAACTTGGTTGCTTCATCATAGATGCTTCCAATTCGATAGCGATGTGCCTTGAGATTGGGTATCGATCATGTCGAAAGTGCAGACTATGGTGAGATTTGTTCTAATAGACTGAAGCACGTTTCTCCATTAACCAGCTTATGATAAAATCTGTTGATCCTCGTCATGAAATCCTGATTTTTGCTTAGATCAACCTGCTGAGTTCCTGATGGCGGTGTCCAGTGATTTGTGTTTGCGAATATTTGTTGCATTCGAGTTTCAACGTCTGATAAGTTGGTACCGAATGCTTCGTTTAACGTGTCTTGAATCGCTCTATTTGGATCTTTAATCTCATAGTTGATGCCAAGGTCAGTTTTTCCAGTATATGTTTGATCCTTGGTGTTTACAGGTGTTAGGAAACGTAGGACAGTAGCGACTGAATAGGCGAATTCATCTTTGAAGGAATCTGTTGCGCTATGGTAGTTAGGCGATTTAATGATGTCAGCAGCACGTTCGCGCAGCTTTATCGTTTCAATGATATTGATTCTAGCGTTGCTATCTCTCATCTGGCGGATTCGATTGATAAATTCCCAGCTGTAATTGTGTGCGCTTCGGCCAGGAATGGGGATGTCCGCATCGACAATCTTGGCATATCCATCCATCAGTCGCTCGAGATGGGGACCAAAAACGCCATGATTGGCAGCATCATTAACCGTCTCAATTCCTGATAACATCCCTTTGTGTGTTATGCCTGGAACATGAACCGAGTTGATTAACAGTAATTTCCAGTCGTGATGAGGATCGATACTTTCTATTGTGACCACAACACCTGAGCCTGTTAAGTCAGCGAACGGTACGCGCAACATCTGGTGTTCGTCTTGGATAACCAAGCATATTGATGGCATCTTCTCTGTATAAGTAATCAGTTCATCCTGCTGGCCGATGCGTTCAGCTGCTTCCTGCCGCATTTCTTCCGGCACATCTTGGGATTGCGGGACGATCCGATCTCCCATTTCGTCAAGAAATCCGACATTTTGTGACAACCAATCACTATATTTGGTTGACCTTAGCGGATACTCGTTGATCAGAATGTTCTGTATAATATGGCCGTTGTTTCGGATATTATCGGTGTTGATGACGCAGATGGTGCTGTCTATCCCGTGGCGGCTAAAATATCGAAACAACGTTTCATCGAGCACATCCATCGCCATCTCACCTGGGGCGATACCTGCCTCGGTTACGCCCACTAGGATAAGGTCAAGTTCCGTTTCAGTATGGGCATAAAAGACTTCACGCCCTGATTCTGAAGCGAGTGTGGTGGCGCCCACGACGCTCTCAATCCGCTGAATGTCCTTGATACCTTCAAGATCAAAGACCACAACATGGTAAATCCCTTGCTGTTGGTTGAAGGCCTCCGCCTTTTCTGAGCCGCGGGGTTGACCGATAAAAATACCGCCATGATAGATTTCACGTTGATTGAGTTGATGGACAAATTCATGGGTTAATGCTCTTTGCAGACCACCTGCACCGATGGCGAGTATTTTTACTGGTAACTGATCGAGAGTTTTTGGCACAATTCGCTCTTTCTTAATTTCAGGTCTATAGGTTTTCCAAAGCAACCATATCCCCATCAATGGTTGCTTTAAAATGTACCAACGGTCGGTTGGCTGGTCCTTTAGTGACCTCTCCCGTCAATTTAAAGCGAGACCCGTGAAGAGGGCAGATTAGTAGTCTTTGATCTTCGTCATATTTAACTGGTTCTCCCTGATGAGTACAATTGATGGTATTGGCGTAGACAGTGTTTTCGTCAGCTCTGACTAGCAGGATTGTCTCTTTTACCCCAAGCGCTTTTAGTACTGCTTTGTCTGTAACCTTCTGGTTGCCGCCAACTTTTTTCAACTGGTTACTCATTTTTACTGATGGGCCCTTGGGGGCTCCAGCAACGGGATCGGTAACGGGTGTTTCTTCTCCAATAGGTTCCTTTGTAGAAGTTTGTTCTTTCAGGAGTGATTGTATTAGACCCGGGTCGTCCTCACTACTGCAACCTATGATGGTCACAACGCAGGTGCCAGCGGCAAGTGTCGATGATTTTTTTAGAAATCTTCGCCTGGTCATTTCATCGTTAGTTTTCTGGTGGGTAAGTTGGTTTGGTTGGATATTCATATTATGAGTTCCATAAGTAAAAAATTAAGTATTAGGTTACCCGATATCGATGCCAAAACCGATGTTGTGATTATAGCACATTGGGTTTGAAGAACATGCATCAAATATGTTGCTCGTAAATTTTACTTGACTCTAGGGTTGTTCTGGAAGAGAATGAATAAAATTGGATTCTGAAAAGGTATTTAATGTCGAAAAATAGTATTCCCACGTTACCGCGTCGTCGATTAGGACGGACGGGACTGATGATTCCTGTTGTCCCATTTGGAACGCAGGGATTTGGAAACAACTTTGGTTTCGTTGAAGATGAAAAAGCGGTTGATCTAATCGTGCACGCGATCAGCTTGGGAGCAAATCACTTTGATACAGCTCGATGCTACGGAGATTCGCAACGAAAGCTAGGTTTAGCCATGAAGGAGATTGCACGAGAAGAAGTCATCATCACAGCAAGGGTTTGCCACCATTCTGCTGAAAAATGGGGTGGTTACGGCTCAGGCCGTCCAGATTATTCGGCTGAACGAATTATTGCTGATGTGGAGGATCAACTGGAACATATGGGGATCGGCTACTTCGATGGTATGATGATTCATGATCCTCCTGAAATTGAGCCGACACTTGAAAAAGGCGGGTCTTTTGAAGGTCTGCTAAAGTGTAAAGACCGTGGACTGGTACGCAACGTTGGTTACGGTATGCGTCCACACGATTTTCATTTGACAACGATTGCAACCGGGGAGGTTGATTTCCTCCTTTGTTTCAACGATTTCAACCTAGTTCGTCAAACTGCAGCGGATACCGTTCTTCCTGCGGCAAACCAGGCGGATGTTGGTGTGATGAACGGCTGGTCAATCCTTCGTGGATTGTTGACAGGAGTTGATATCGACGCTGAAGTTGAAAGGGGACGATGGAAAAACGACCCCGATTTAATCCCAGCCAGAAAAATTTGGTTATGGTGCCGAGAACATGGCGTCAGTTTGATTCAGCTCGCGTTACAGTTTTGTTTACAGGATCAACGGGTACACGGCAATAATATTGGATCCCTCAATATCGAGCAACTTGAAGCCAACCTAACTGCGGCAGCTACGCCACTGTCTGACGAAGTCTGGGAAAAATTTAACGCACAGGAATTTTAAGCATGTCACAAGAGAAAACGAGAAGTCATCGGGAACAGTATCAAGTAGACGGGTTTTTTATTCAGACAGATTCCATTATTCCGCTGGATCTAGTTCAACGGGCGAGCCAAGGGATGGATCAGCTCCGTGCAGGACATTACGAAACCAACATCCCACCACATTCGTCGCATTGGAATCCGGGAGATAATCCCAAGGAACTATGTAAAATTGAGATGCCACAATTTGCTAATCGGGCAATTATGGATCTGGTCAGTTATCCGGCAATTGGTGAGTTAGCGGCAGAGTTAACTGGTGCTGAGTGGGTACAGGTGTGGTGGGTACAGTTACTGGGTAAACCACCGGCTGATTCAGGTGGCCAAACTAATGTCGGCTGGCATCAAGACCGAAATTACTGGGGAAGTTGGGAGCAAGGAAGTCAACTCTTCACTGCTTGGGTAGCGGTCAGTGATGTGACTGTCGATTGCGGGCCGATGAAATTTGTTCGTGGTTCATCTAAGTGGGGTGTTTTAGAGGGTAGCGATTTTTATGGCCAAGATCATCAGGCACAACAGTCTGCTATTCAAGTGCCGGAAAGGGAAAAGTGGGAAGAGGTGGCGGCTATCCTTCCACCTGGTGGCGTTAGTTTTCACGATAACTTGACTTTTCATGGCAGTGGTCCAAACCTGTCAAATAGCATGAGGCGCAGTTTCGCTATCCATCTTCGTACCGAAAAATCACGTCCCGTCGATGGTAAACGTCAAGGTTTGACCTCGTCTATTGATGATTATAGTCATTGTCCGGTTATTTACGGAGAAGTTTCCAACAAGTAAAGATGGAATCCTTCGTCGCTAATTGTTGATCCAGTAAAATGGGTGATTTTTTCGATTCCGTTCTGTTTTATTAAGGGCTCAGGTAAGCCTCGGTTGAGGATGATTAAGACTTGATCCTTCTGGAGATCCTTGGCTTTTTGAATCACCTGTTCATCTGAAACGCCATTGACACGTTTGTTATCCCATCTGACAAATGATCCAGGACGATTGCCACGCATATAGTAGATCTGCTTGGGATATTCAAGGTATCCAACCACTGTGCTAACTGCGTAGTCCATATCACCGATAATGGGCATGAAATTCATGCTCCGTTCGATGATGTATTGTGCCGTCTGCCTGCCATGGGAAAAAACGTGTTCCTGATCCAGGCGAACAGCACGGATACCGCCAAACGTATGTACCATTAAAATCAGAGTAAGAATCGGGGGAAGTGATTTTTCCCACCAGCGGCATAGACTATTGAGCGGTTTGAAAAAAACAATCTGGTCACAATCACAAGAGATCCAGACAGCCATCAAAAAAGCAATGAATAAAAAGCCGTGGTGTCGAATACCTCCAAAATATTTCGTGTAGAAAAAAGCTAGCAGACCTAAAGTGGCTGAAATGTAGATCAGTAAAGCGGTTGGTTTTCTGAGCAGTGAGACTATAGCCCAGATGAAAATGGCGACCGAGATCTGCAGATTCCAGTTTTGTATGGCTGGAACCTGCTCTATCCAACGAGATCCCCAGAAATGCATTTGGGTTGCCGGAATAGGAAAATACGCTCGCGTTGTTATCTTGATAACATTTTTCAGGTGGTTGAGATCAAAATTTGTTTTCCAACCGACAGCAAATCCAGTGTCCGGTGGCGGATTGAGTTGCAATACGGCTGTTAGTATACCTACCCCCATTATGCCGAACCCCACCCAGATTTGCCTTTCGATAGTGTCTTCACTATCAACCAACTGTTTTCGATTGAATATGTATTCGAAGCCAAGTCCGATTGCAATACAAATAACAATGATTAAGGCGTGGACACTGGTGTGACTGGTTAGAAACAAGGAAATACTGATTGGAATAATTCGCTGATATCGGTTTCGGAACAAGATACAGAAAATACAGATCAATAGCAATCCGATTCCGTAGTTTCGGCAAACAATTCCGTATTCGTAAAGCACAAAATATCCAAAAGAAAAGAGAATTTTCTGCAACGGTGTGAAAGGCGAATACCGAGCGAAAAGGAAAACGGTTGTAGCGGCTATCAGCAGATGTACTGCCTGCATACCTTCTGGTGCGTGTGTAATCCAAGTCAACGGCATCAACAATAGATGCCATAATGGCGGGTGTCCTTCGTACTTCATGTGTCTTAGGAGGTCTATCGGTCCAGTACTGTCGCGAGCTAATAGCCATGCTTGGATCTCGTCACGCCACATTTCGTGATAGATCGCTCCAATTCCACCGACAACTAGAAAGGCTGCAGTGAGCGCTAATGAAAAAAAGGGTGTTTGATCAATATTTTGGTAACGATTAAAAACAAGAAGAATTCTGGATTGGACTTGATTCATCTTTGGTGGATTTACAAACGCAGATTCTGAATAATTATGGTGGGCACAGTCAAATATTTTCTATTAGCTTACCATTGATGACTACTTTGTGAACATCAATGGTTTGGTCGAATAAAACTAGATCGGCAACCTTGCCGACCTCAAGGCTTCCAAGTTGATCGTCGACACCGATGATCCGTGCCGGTACAAGACTAGCCATTTTAGTTGCCTCGACCAGGGGAACATCCGCTAAATCGCGCATCACCCGAATCGTTTGGTTCATTTGGATGGTGCTGCTGGCGTATCCTGTATTATCTGGTGTGGTGGCAACTCCATTTTTAACGACGCTCTTGGTTCCATTTTTACTTCCGAAAGCATAGATCCCATCTGGCATACCCGCACCTCGTTGTGCGTCAGTGACAACAGCAAGCCGATCAGGGCCTTTGCATTTTACCGCTAATTTTA
>DTUY01000233.1 GCA_012963885.1 Candidatus Poribacteria bacterium
TTAACAAATAGAAAGGCCACATTATGTTTGTTATCAACCTGATTGTTGCTGCTCTTCTGAGTGCAGTTAAAGGTGAAAGCGACCTCGACAAACTAGCTAGTACGTATCAAAACGTGGAACAATGGCAGAAACGAGTAGAAACAGTTCGTCAAGGCATCTTGCGGGGTGCCCAACTCTGGCCCATACCAGAGAAAACGTCGCTTCGACCAAGAATCCATGGCACACGGACTCATGATGGGTACACTGTCGAAAATATTGTCTTTGAAAGTCTCCCTGGCTTTTTCGTTACCGGAAATCTTTACCGGCCACTGAAAGTAACGACACCATCTCCGATCATCCTCTGTCCACACGGGCATTTTGAGGGTGGTCGTTTCCGTGAAGACATGCAGCAAAGATGTGCGACCTTCGCACGCATGGGAGCGGTTGCTTTCTCTTATGACATGGTTGGTTGGGAAGAATCTATCCAACTCAACCATGGTGATCAGCATGTGTTGACCTTGCAACTTTGGAACAGCATTCGTGCGATTGATTTTTTGGTTTCACTTCAGGATATTGATTCCAAACGTATTGCGGTTACTGGAGCTTCTGGCGGTGGAACACAAGCTTTTTTATTGGCTGCGGTGGATGATCGTATAACCATGTCAATACCCGTTGTTATGGTGTCATCCGATTTTTACGGAGGTTGCAATTGTGAAAGTGGATTGCCAATTCATCAGAGTGATGACCACGCAACCAACAACGCCGATATCGCTGCTATGGCTGCTCCTAATCCCCAACTTCTTATTTCATGCGGAGATGACTGGACAAAGAATACGCCAACTCATGAATATCCTTACATTAGGAATGTGTACCAACTTTTCGGTGCTGAGGACAAAGTCGAAAATTTACATCTTCCTGAAGAAGGACACAGTTACGGGTATCAAAAGCGTCTTGGCGCTTACCAATTTTTGGCTAAGTACTTCGATCTCTCTCTGGAATCGGTATCCAACCCTGATGGTTCAGTGAATGAAGCCCCCAATATCATCGAATCACGTGAAGCCATGGCAGCTTTTAATCAAGAATGTCCACGTCCTGAAAACACGCCTCAAGGTGAAGCAGATATTATGGCCGTATTGCAAAGAGCACAGGGGCTCTAGATTCGGGATGATTTTGTGTGGTTCAATACGTGAAACTGAAATAATAACTTAACCCTATATGGTTTATCACAAGTTAAATGAAAGGATTAAGTAAACATGCACTTTAGCCAGTTGGACACACCTGCACTAACCCTTGATCTTGATGTTATGGAAAGGAATATCACCAATTTGCAGCAAGCTTGCGATAAACTGGAAATTGGGTTGAGAGTTCATACTAAAACCCATAAAACTCCGGCTGTCGCTCAAATGCAGATGCAGGCTGGTGCTATCGGTATCGTTTGCCAAAAGCTTGGTGAAGCCGAGGTCATGGTTGATGCTGGTATTGAAGATGTGCTGATCCCTTACAATATTGTTGGTCAACCCAAGCTGGAGCGTCTGACGCAATTGATTCTGCGCAATACGGCAGCTATTACCGTGGCTGCTGATTCCATTACTACGGTCGACGGGTTATCTCAAAAAGCAGTTCAGGATGAATGCTCAGTTCGTGTCATCGTTGAAATGGATACGGGGGGTGGACGTTGTGGTGTCCAGTCACCAACAGCAACAGTTGAACTAGCTCAACATATTGATCGAG
>DTUY01000234.1:0-28441 GCA_012963885.1 Candidatus Poribacteria bacterium
CTAGGTGTTTGGTCTAACAATCCCTTACAATTACACGATTGTCCGTACAGCAACATTTTGAAGGAATCAAAAGTCAATGAAGAATAAACCCAGTTCAGGAAATAATCTCCATTTCAAAACTGGCACTCAGGAATCATCGTGCAGATAATCGTATATCAACATGTGTCAAGTATTGCCTCTCAAAGTACTGAGGTTCTGCATCTTTTTGGTGTCAGTGCATATCAATCAGGTCAGTATGAGATTGATTTTTAATCACTCAAGCTATACAGATAGATTCACCCAAACCCTTATTTTTACTAATCTGAGGAACACTTTTCGGAAACAACGGAGATTAGAGGAATCGGGTGCTGAAGTCCTTATTTTGGGATCAAGCTATCTCAGTTTAAAATAGCTTTTCGTGTCATTTCCTACCCTGAATCACTCCTTTACCATCCTTTCAAATATCCATTTATCGACGTGTGATTGGTCTGGCCCATCGTCTGTCTTACCACCAATTCGGAATATCTTTTGGATGTTACTTTCTGCTGATTAATCTGTTTAGATTCAGTAAAAATAGTTAGTCAGAAAATTGATAGGGATAGAAAAATCTATGTTCTCCTTGTGCTGTAAGACAACTAAACTAATAAATTATTAAAAAAAATTAAAGATATCTGCCATTTCTGCCGATATAACAGCAGGCTTATATTTGGAAGCTTGAATACCCTAACTCTGGTGTGTTTTTGATCCGGTTTGAGAATAACCGGAGAAAGTTGAGAAAAGGGAGGTATCAAATGGCAACTATTAGAAATAAACCGCTTGGCGAATTGGTTAATTCGCACGTTAATGTTGTCCGATCTGCGATCGCTAAAACTGGTGAGATCAAGAAATCATATCAGGAAAACGCGCTGGAAAAAGCCCAGGAACGCCGGGAATTTCGCAGTCAGCAAGCTGTAATCAGAAAAAAACAAGAACAGCTCGTTGCCTATAAACAAAGTCAAAAACGGCATAGGCGCGCAGCAAATTCTCGTCAAGAATTGCGGGCACAGCAGGCGGAAATCAGAAGGAACCAACAGGCTCTGCAGGAAAATCAAACCCGGCAGAAGATACAAGTTGAAACAGACTTGCTTGAAATGGCTATTAACGCAATCAACAGTGAGAGAAATTATCTGGGTTCGGTGCTGGATTCGCCACTTTCGACGGTATCCAGCTTGCCTAAAACGACAGAAGACAGCAAGACGCCGCTTTCTGTTATTGGAGATACAAATTTCGCCTTAGAAGTCACCAAGCTGGTGAAAGATCAAATCACAACTCAATTCAGGACTGCCATGCTGGCTCAGGCCAACACAAAATCAGATGACATTGTAAATTTGCTGAACTGATATCGAACTTCAACAACTTTCAGATGTTGCTGATACATGATGATTTTACGTGCCTGATTTCTCTGGCTTGGAATCTGGGAGGCATCAGGCACGGGCAGACTGTTGTGAGTGGTGTGCATTGTTGATTCCCAATGTCTATTGACATCGATTTGAAGTTATGCTAGTTTCGTAGGACAAAACTTTATCGATTGATGTCTTTGTCATAGAGCTATGTATGATATTGGACACAGGACGAAAATGGACGCAACAATAACAGATGTAGAGTCACAAGAGACAGATCAATTTCCGTGGGGCGCGATCAAATGGCTCTGCAATGATCAAATTGATCCGGAAGCGGAAATGACATTCGGCACCGTTTATATCAACGCAGGCCAATCAAATCCCCTTCATTATCATCCCAACTGTGAAGAATTGATCTATATTATCTCCGGTGAGTGTGATCACACTCTGGATGGCCAAGCATACCCAATGAAGCCTGGCATGATGATGCGGATTCCCCAGGGTGTCAAGCACAAAGCCGCCAACACGGGGTGGGCACCCGTAATGATGGTGATTTGCTATTCATCCGCTGACCGGCAGACAGTGATGTGCGAAGAGGGGCAGGAATAGCGTTGAACGCGTTGTCAAAGCCGTATGTTCGGCCTTAATCAAGCAAGATCGAGATTGCAGAATGGATGCCTTGAGCGGCGAGATTTCCGGTTTCCGCCCTGCAGATACTGTGATCTCTATTGTTGATTGTAGAGTTGACTGATAATTTCAGCTGTTTTTAAGCCTTCTTGACCAGGACAGCAGATCGGCTCGCCGGTACGAATGTGGTTGACAAAGTCTTCAATCAATCCGGTATGCGTATATTCTAGCGGTTTCTGAGTGAAATCCTGAATATCATCCTGATTTTCAAGTATCAGATTACCGCTGTTGAGCGAGTTGCAGCGAAGAACGCTGTCAGTTCCGTAAACCTCAATATCATCAACGGGAAAACCAATGTTCCAATTGATGTTAGCAACGGCGTGCGCACCAGTTTGAAAACGAAGCGTGAACACGGCCGAGTGATCAACCTTAGAGTTACAGTAAAGCGGATCTGCATATCCGCGTACCGATTCAATGTCACCCAGCAGATGAATTAATAGATCAATACGGTGACTTCCCAGATCCATCAAGACACCACCGCCGCTGAATGGTTGATCCGTTCGCCAAGCTCCCGGTTCCTCAAGGCTGGGGTTATAGTAGCTAGTATGGTTTATTCGTGCCAGTATAACCTCTCCAATCACATTTGCTCGAAGAAACTTTTTCATCATTAGTATGTTTGGATAGAATCGCCGGTAATAAGCGATCATCAATGTCACCTGATTTTGCAGGCAAATATCAACCATTTGCCTGCATTCATCGGTATTGATCGCCATCGGCTTTTCACACAGGATGTGTTTCCCCGCTTCTGCCACCTGAATTGTCTGTTGGCAGTGCAGATTGGGCGGAGTGGCGATATAAATTGCGTTGATTTCCTGATCGGCTAGGAGGTCTTCAATGTTCGTGTAGGCTCGTTTGGCACCGTGCCGTTCAGCAAAACTTTCAGCTTTGATAGCATCGCGTCGCATCACCGCCACTAATTCCGAACCTTCGACGCTGTAGAGTGGGGGCCCTCCTTTATATTCCGCAACATCGCCGCAACCTAAAATTCCCCATTTGAGTGTCATCTCTATCTCCCTAAATACTCTTCGATCAGCTGACCTTATCCGGCAAAGTTTGCAGGAGGTGATTGATCCCCGCCCATTGAACGTGCCGAATCTCTCCCATTTCTATGATTGATTATTTATTGGATTTTATCTTTCCCCATGAGGTTGCCGATTTGCCGTCAGAATCTACAGACTGTCCCGGTAATACCTGGCTGAGCCAAATAGGGGTTATATCTTTAGCTGGATTATTAGTCAGATTAACTTGGTTTTGACCGTCGATATCCATGACATATATTTCCCGGTTACCATCACGGTTGGAACTGAAGGCGATCTTTGCGCCACCTGGTGACCAGCTGGGACTTTGATCACTTGCCGGATTATTAGTCAGATTAACTTGGTTTTGACCGTCGATATCCATGACATATATTTCCCAGTTACCATCGCGTTTGGAACTGAAGGCGATCTTTGTGCCGTCTGGTGACCAGCTGGGTTGCCAATCGACCACCTCATTTTTGGTCAGCTGAAGTAATCCTGGCGGATTGTCCGCGTCAGGATCGTCCAAGACGACATCCATGGTATGGATCTCTAAATCCCCGTCACGGTTGGAGCTGAAGGCAATCTTTGTGCCATCTGGTGACCAAGCTGGATGGGTATCAGTCGATGGGGGACCGGTAATGTTAACCGGCTCGACCATTTCGATTGCCTTCACGTTAATTCTTGGCTCCCAATTCCAGACACTTAAGATATAAATGGATAAACTGTTTCCTGCTAGGGCTGTGTAGGCGATTTCAGTGCCAGTAGGTGACCACACTGGATTGGTTTCGCCTGCGCCTTCTGTGACGTTTCTTCGTTTGCCTTTGCCATCGAGTGACATGATGTATATCCATCGCGCTTTATTTGCCCCTCCATCTGAAGAGAATGTCATATGAATACCTCCTGGCGAGGCGGTTGGAGTCTCTTCATTTGTCTTGCGGGTTTTGGTCAGGTTCTTAGGTTCTTGACCATCGGATTTCATGGTCCAAATGTCCTTACTGTTCTCTCGATCGGAAACGAAGAGGATTTTTGGACTTGCAGACTGCACATAGGAAGGAATTAACAAAGTGCAAATCAGCACATTGATTACGATAATTAACTGGTTTATGTTGGCAGTCATTGTTATCACCTATGTTTTGATGGAAGTTAATCGAGGTAGTATTTGTTGAATTCTAATCCCATTTCCATGACATTAAATTGCTGGATGGCGGCTGCTATTTGCGGATCGTATTCTAAATCATCGATGTCATTTTTCGTTTGGCGAGCAATAGCAAATTTTAATCCGGCATCGCTAATAGTAATCTGATCTTTCAGAAGTTGATCGCTTATCCGACGATATTTACGCAAAGTTTCCTCCGAATTATCATCACCCTTTATCGCGCCGCTAGCTGATTTGATTTGGTTTAGAATGTCATCACCGTTTTCTGCAATGAAATCGTCAATTTTCTTGTGATCGCGTAATTTTAGTAGCATTTGTCTTTCCGACCGACTGAACCAGGTTTTTTCCAGGTGTGGCATAATTCCAGCTTTGTGGATGTCAACTCCATTGGGGCTATAGTAATGAGCAATAGTTAACTTGACGGCCGCACCACCACTGAGTGGGAAGAGTTGTTGTACCGAAGCTTTTCCAAAGGTTTTCTGCCCCATGAGCAGGCCCCTGCCATGATCCTTAATAGCAGCAGCTATAATCTCTGATGCGCTGGCACTACCCCCGTTTACCAGGACAATTAGCGGGTAGTTTTTCTTTTTTGCACCTTTCAAAGCGACGTGGTCTCTGCGTGGTCTCTTACCTTTCGTGTAGACTACCAGTTGATCTGGTTCGAGAAAATTGCTGGCGATTTCCACGGCAGAACTGAGCAACCCACCCGGGTTTGAACGCAGATCCAGAATCAGGCCGCGAAGGTTTTTCTGCTTAAATTCGGCAAAAACCTGATTAACATCAGCCGCTGTGGTTTTTCGAAATTGGTTAATCCGAATATATGCAATATCAGATTTTAAGATTTTCGATTCAACTGAACGAATGCGAATTATATCCCGGACAACCTTGACTTCAATCGGCACTGTCTCTCCTTCATGAAGAACCGTCAAGGTGACTGGTGTTCCTGGTTCACCTCGCATCTTTTCGGCTGCGTTGTGGACTGTTATGTTGATTGTAGACTCGTTGTCAATCTGGCTGATTATATCTCCGGTTTTGAGTCCAGCTTCATCGGCTGGTGTGCCTTTGAACGGAGATATTACGGTTAATCGATTCCTTCGAATGCCGATCTCCATACCCAACCCACCATAGGTGCCGCCAGTTTCAGTCCGAAAAGCAGTGAAGCTTTTTCGATCAAAGAATTGACTGTAGGGATCAAGTGTCCTAAGCATGCCGCGGATCGCACCCATCATAAGATCTTTTGGGTTTGGATTATCAAGGTGTTCTTGTTCAATTCGAGCCAGTACTTCGGCCAGCAATGAGATGTTCTCCAGAAGCTCGTCATCAGGGCCAGTGTCTGCACCAACTGCAGTGAAAACAAAGAAACTGTGCCAGACTATAATCAATAGTGCGAGCCGTATAAAATTGGATTTTGGTAATTTTTCTGATAACATTTAATCTTCCTCTTCGACTGTTTGAATGACATTATGCAGGAAACGAACAAATACGATACGAAAGGCGAAATAGGCGGCAGCAGCATAAAGCAATATATCCCAGGATGTCGTTTGATCGGTTATCATTTCCCAAGTTGAGTAACCTCCGAACTGCGCCTGTGCCATTGGTTCCGCTTGTTCAGCAGAGATTTGGTATTGATTCATCAGATAGCGCTGGATTCGTTGAAGTGTGTTCCATCGCACATCCAGAAACTTTCCGAGCGTAAGCCCAATGACGGCGTATGCGGAAGCGATCAGACCATAACCGATTTTCCTGGTTCGTCCTACAAGAAGAACACTAAGTCCGATGAGAATGCCGACAATGATAGAAGAAATTCCGGCTAGAGCCGTCGAAATCGATAGCATTTTTGCCCATAATGCACCACTAATGACTGAACTAATAAGTGCTGCTATCAGGACAGGGCCAACTCGATTGTAATTCATTGGTTAATTTCCAGTGAGAAGAATTCTCAAACGTTTAAAGTTTTGGCTTCTTCTGATGGTGATCGGTGTTTTGCTCAAAAGTGTAAGCAACTCGGAATATTTTTTCCTCTTCAAAAGGCGCGGCCAGAACCTGTAGTCCGATTGGCAGTCCGCTTTCCGTCAGTCCGCACGGCACCGAAATACCGGGTAATCCAGCTAGACTGGAAGGTGTGGTGAAAATGTCCGACAGGTACATTTGCAGCGGGTCATCTGTTCGTTCTCCGATCTTGAAGGCGGGAGTTGGAGAAGTAGGTGTAATCAAAACGTCAACCTTCTTAAACGCTTGATCAAAATCTTGCTTAATCAGTGTTCGTACCTTTTGCGCTTTCAGATAATAGGCATCGTAATAACCGGAGCTGAGTGAGTAAGTCCCCAGCATAATCCGTCGCTTGACTTCATCACCGAACCCTTGACTTCGTGTTTTTTTATACATATCGATTATATTATCGATTTGATCGATACGGAGTCCGTAGCGCACACCATCGTATCGGGCAAGGTTAGCACTGGCTTCGGCTGGTGCGATGATGTAGTAGGTGGCAATTGCGTATTCTGTATGCGGAAGGGAGATTTCTTCTGTGCTGGCACCTAGTTTTTCAAGCAACTCAATTGCTGACCTCACACTCGCTTCAACCTGTGGATCGATGCCCTCACTGAAATATTGGGTTGGGATGCCAATTTTAATACCGTTAACATCGTTGATCAGGCTGTTGGTGAAATCGGGGACCGGAAAATTTGCAGAGGTGGAATCCATCGGATCGTGCCCGCAGATAACGTTATGTGTGATGGCGCAGTCGGTAACATCTTTAGCCAGCGGTCCGATCTGATCGAGCGAAGAGGCAAAGGCGATGAGGCCAAACCGGGACACGCGACCATAAGTTGGTTTCATCCCCACTACGCCACAAAGCGATGCAGGTTGGCGGATTGATCCGCCGGTGTCTGATCCGAGTGATATAATGGTTTCGTCTGCCGCTACAACGGCAGCAGATCCCCCGCTTGATCCACCAGGGATGGTTTCAAGGTTCCATGGGTTTCGAGTGGTGAAAAAGGCTGAGTTTTCAGTGGAAGATCCCATGGCAAATTCGTCCATATTGGTTTTGCCGATCATGACTGTCTTATGTGCGTTGAGTTTATGCATGACGGTTGCGTCATATGGGGAGACAAAATTTCCCAGAATCCGGGATCCGCAGGTGGTCAAAACACCCTGAGTGCAGATGACGTCCTTGAGGGCAATCGGAATTCCTGTTAGGGAGGAGGCTTGGTCACCTCGGTCAAAGATTTTATCAGCAGTGGCTGCCTGTTCAAGAGCAATATCCTGAGTAAGTGTGATATAACCTTTGACTGAGTCGTCGACGTCATTGATCCGGTCAAACACTGATTCTGTCAACTCAACGGAAGTAATCTCTCGCGATTTTAACTTTTTATGCAATTCATGAGCGGTGAGTTGGTTCAGCGGAGGCAAGTTTATTCTTTCCTTATTCAATTATTTTTGGTACTTCAAAATATCCTTTTTCCTGGCTTGGAGCGTTGGCCAAAATCTGCTGACGATCGTATCGCCGGATAACCTCATCCGCTTTGGTTACGTTTCGAATTGGGATAACGTGCGAGGTGGGGGGCACATCGTTGGTATCCAGCTGGTTCAACTTGCTGATGTAGTCCAGAATCCGCTTCAAATTTCCTCGAAACTGATCGAGCTCTTGTTGACTGAATTCGAGTCGTGCCAGGTTGGCAATATGCACGACATCATCGGTGGTGATTTCTGACATGTTGTTTCCTTAAGATTAGGCTATTTGCAAATTGGCGTATTGTGCCATTAGCGTTCTTTCACCAGATCGATCAAAGCGAACGGTGATTCGGGCGCTGCCGCCCACACCGATGATTCGGGCGATTCGGCCTCGTCCAAACTTAACATGAAACACGATCTGACCCACACGATAGCCTCCATCCATTTCTGCTTCGTCCGGTTCGTCCGGATCAAAAGAGGATATCAGCTTCCGTTGCGGTGGTTGGTATTCAGATGTTTGATCAAACAGATCGGGTGGGATTTCGTCAATAAACCGGGATGGAACGCTTGATTCAAAGTCCCGTCCTCTGCGGCGCCGTAGTGCGTTAACAATGTAGAGTTGTTTTTGCGCACGGGTGATGCCAACGTAACAGAGACGGCGTTCCTCCTCCAATTCCTCCTTTGATCCAATTGAGTTGATATGGGGTAGAAGTCCTTCTTCCACACCGACCATAAAGACAACTGGAAATTCTAATCCCTTGGCGCTATGCAGCGTCATCAGGGTGACCACATCGGTCTCATCTTCCATGCCGTCGATATCAGACGCCAGTGTGACTGATTCCAGGAAGCTAGCTACTGTCGCATCCGGATCAATTTCTTCGTATCTGGCAATCGCACTTTCCAGTTCCTTAATATTTTCGATACGGCTTCTGGCTTCGACTGAACCGTCTTTTTCGAATTGCTCCAGATAGTCGCTTGCTTCAAGCAGATCAATGGTTACCGATAACGGTGAGGCGGATGGCTGAAACGATTTGATCAATTGGCCAAACTCCCGTATTCTTTCCTGTGTTCCGGCCTTGATTTCTGATATGGCCTCGACCTGCTCTATAGCTTCAAAGGTGGAAATTCCCCTTCGGCGTGCGTAGCTTTCAAGCCGTCCTAGGCTGGTCGCCCCAATCCCGCGGCGCGGTACATTGATGATGCGTCTCAAGCTAACCGTGTCAGCAGGATTAACAATCACTTTTAAGTAAGCTAGAACATCCTTGACTTCCATCCTTTCGTAGAATCGATGTCCGCCTATAATTTGGTAAGGGATATTTTCGTAGCGCAGCACCTCTTCCAAGGCGCGAGATTGCGCGTTGGTCCGGTAGAAAATTGCGCAATCGCTGTACTTTGTACTCCGTAACCGCCTCCGTTCGGTGATCTTTTTGATGATGTAATCCGCTTCATCGTTTTCGTCGAACCCGCGGTACAGACCGATTGAGGTTCCTGCTTGGTTTCCAGTCCAGAGCCGTTTGGGTTTCCGAATATCGTTGTTACCGATCACCTCGTTGGCGGCCTCAAGGATGTTTTTTGTTGATCGATAGTTTTGTTCTAACCGCATTGTTTTCACTTCAGGATAATCCTTCTCAAAATCAAGGATATTGTTGATATCCGCACCGCGGAATGAATAAATCGATTGGTCGTCGTCACCGACAACGCAGATATTGTGGTGTTTTGCCGCCAAGGCACGTACTAACAGATATTGGCAGTGATTGGTATCCTGATATTCATCGACCATAATGTAGCGAAACTTGTCCTGGTAATATTCCAGTACCTCGGTAGATTGATTAAACAGGTCCACCGTTAGGATAATCAAATCATCAAAATCGAGCGCGTTGTTGTCACGCAGTTGCTTTTGGTATTGGCCATAGTAAATAGGCATTGCTTCTTCAAAAGGATTGTTTGGAAACTGGCTGCTAATTTTTTCTGCATACTCGTCAGGACGAATAAACCTGTTTTTTGCCATACTGATCCGGTTTTGAATCGCCTTTGGCTGGTTCAGTTTGTCGTCTACTTGGAGAGTCTTTAATACGTCCTTAATCAGCATCACCTGATCTTTTGAATCATAGATGGTAAAGGATCGGTCATAGCCGAGTTGATTGATATTCCGGCGTAAAATTCGCGCGCAACTGGAGTGGAAGGTAGACGCCCACACATGCTGACTAACATCACCGACCAGATGATCAAGCCGTTTCTTCATCTCGTCGGCCGCTTTATTTGTAAAGGTGACCGCCAGGATGTTAAAGGGCGGTATACCATGGTCTTGAATCAAGTGGGCAATCCGGTAGGTGATGACGCGCGTTTTTCCACTCCCCGCCCCGGCCAGTAGAAGCAACGGCCCCTCGTTATGTTGCACGGCTTCGCGCTGTACTGGATTAAGAGATTCAAATAACTGGCTCATCAGGATTTTTTCCCAATTGGGGATGATCCATAGCAATTCGACTGGAGTAGAGGTAATAGCGAAAATGCATCGCTTAGTATAAACAATTCCCTAAATATCCGCAAGAGAAATCCCAGTCAATACCATCCATGGAAAGAGCACAACGGTTTCGTTCTGCATGATACGAGTTTCGACAACATATCTCGACATTATCGGGCTGAACAAGATATAAGTATCCCTAAGTTGCAATCAGCGAGGTAATTATGATAATATTATAGTAAGTTGAAATTTTATGAAGGAGGTAACGTATAATGAAAAAGCTATTTTGGCTATTGCCGATATGTTTAATCTTGGCTGTCGCGTTTTCACCCTTGGTGACAGATGCAGGCAGACAGAAGGTCAAGATTACCGACATTAAAGCAGCTAGTAAGTTAGAGTATGTGGAAGGCAAAGGTGGATTGGAGGTTGGTACCAAGTACTATATCGACCGCGACTATGTAGTTACCGAAATGCCGGAAGAGATGGAAGGCATTCAATGGATTATGACTGCCAATGGCGATAAGCAGTCGAGGGGCAAAGACTTCCTGACGTTCAAGGTTGATGTCCCCTCTATTATTTGGGTTGCTCATGATAGCCGGGGGGAAGAAGACAAAGGTGGAATCCCTCCCGAGTGGTTGGTTGAGGATTACGAAATGCAGAAGGACGGCAAAGATCCACTAACCCTTACCGTCACCGACGGAAACATGGCTACCTTTAACCTGTGGAAAATCAAGGAGTCGGTCAAAGGCAAGGTGGAAGTTGGTGGTAATGCAGAACCGCCGGCTGCCGGGCATGGCAGTAACCATCTCGTCCTGGTTGAATTTGACGATAAAGCGCCCGTTGACTCCAAAGGGAAATTAAGCTCCGTTTGGGGAGACATTAAGGGGCGTATTAATCAGTGATATCTAGTAATTATTAGTTAGATATAATTTTGAACCGCTGGGTAGTGGTTTTTGTGCCTGGCATAAACACAGTAAATGGAGATAATCGATGTATGACCGAAAGGTTGTTTATTTAACTTTAATATGTTTTTTGGGCTTATTTGCCTTTATGGTGATTGGCGCTGATGCAGCACCTAAACCGGTAAAAATCACTGACTTGAAAGCAGCGGATAAGTCGCCATACGAAATTGGGGAAGGTCTGAAAAAGGACGTTAAGTACTATATCGATCGCGATTATACAGTTGTTGAAATGCCTGCGGATCTGGTTGGTATCCAGTGGATTATGACTGGCAACGGCCAAAAGCAATCAACAGGTGCTTCCTTTGTTACATTCTCCGTTGACCGTCCAGCCATTATTTGGATTGCTTACGATAGCCGCGGGAACGCGAAAAAGGGAGGAACACCACCCGATTGGTTAAAGAAGGATTATGAGCTAACTTCAGGAACTCTCAAAGTTACTGACGGTAACATGGATACCTTTAACCTGTGGAAAAGCAAGAAGCCGGTCAATGGCAAAGTAGTAATTCCCGGTAATGCCGAAAAACCAGCAGCAGGATTCGGCAGTAACTATATTGTTTTGGTAGAAGCAGGTGCTAGTACAGCAGTTTCTCCAAAGACGAAACTGAGTACGGCTTGGAGCCGCATTAAGTCCGTCAAATAAGATTCTTTTAATTTTAAAGTATTTAAGAAAGTCCTTACCTTATCTTCGGTAGGGACTTTTTTGTGGGTATCCTGAACACGTTTTCAATCCAGACGGCGATATGTCGCGTATTGCGCGCTTTTTCACCTTGGCCAGGAAAAGGAATCTGCTGTTAAATTATAGTGATATAAAGTAAAATGATGCCTAGACGTGCAGATAACAATGTGCTTTAAACGGGTGTATTTGAAATAATATTATTTGAGAGGGTAACATGCCGACACCAACAATCGAGTGGGTGGATGGAAGAGTCCGTTTGATAGATCAAACACTCTTGCCAAATGAATTTAAACAGATCTATTGTGATGACGTTGGTGCCGTTTGGGAAGCTATTAAGATGTTGCGTGTTCGAGGGGCACCGGCTATCGGTGTGGCAGCCGCACTTGGTACTGTCCTTGGTATCTGGGACTCAACGGCCGAATCTTTTCAGGAATTTGAAGTCGAACTTAATCAGGCGGCCGATTATTTGGCTACTTCCCGACCGACAGCGGTTAACCTTTTTTGGGCTTTGGACCGGATGAAACGGACAGCCAGCGAATATCAGGATGTCGAGATATGTGTGCTGAAACAACATCTGTTGCAGGAAGCCTTAGCCATTATTGCTGAGGATCAGCAGATGTGCCGATCAATCGGCCGGCATGGATCAGAACTGATTGACGATGGCGATACTATCCTAACACACTGTAACGCTGGGGGGTTGGCAACTTCCGATTATGGAACGGCCTTGGCTGTGATGTTTGCTGCCCATGACGATGGCAAGCGTATCCACGTTTATGCCGATGAGACGCGTCCCTTGTTGCAGGGAGCACGTTTGACGACATGGGAATTGATGAATGCCGGAATTGATGTTACCCTGATCTGTGATAGTATGGCAGCTCAAGTGATGAAAGAAGGGAGGATCCAGCAGGTGGTGGTCGGTGCCGACCGGATCGTGGCCAACGGAGATACGGCCAACAAGATTGGCACTTATGGCGTGGCTATTCTAGCCCGTCGGCACCAGATTCCGTTTTATGTGGCCGCTCCAACATCAACGCTTGATTTTTCACTGGCAACCGGCGACTTGATTCCGATAGAGGAACGCGGGGCCGAAGAAATAACCGAAGGTTTCGGTAAACGAACCGCACCCAGCGGCGTCAAGGTTTACAGCCCGGCCTTTGATGTCACACCAGCGGATTTGATCACCGCTATCGTAACGGAGAAAGGGATTGTAAATCCGCCGTTTGAGAAGAATTTGAAACGGATTGCTAACAGTTGAGTTTCTGGATCATGTTTCGGTTTTTAGTGGGACGAATATTGCTAAAAACGGACAGAAAATCCAAATCGGTGTGATCCCATTGTGTTGGTGATGGAACTGATCGGGTAAATGAAGGCGTAGTCAAGTTGGATTTGGTACGTTTCGCCGTAAGCTACACTGGCACCGACGGTGGCAGTGTCAACGTTGTAACCTGTTCGAATTCCGATTTGGCGGTTGAGAAACCATCGCTCGAGTCCAAACCGCATACCCAGAATCGGTTGATCGTTAATTCTTCCTTTGCGCCAGGTAAAGTCGATTGCCTGAGTATATTCCTTGGTTTTATGGGCAGCACCAAATCCGACTTTTATGGGTAGATGCATCGTCTCCAGCAGCCCTATATCAGCTGGCATCAGGTTCTGACCAGTTATGCCGATGCTGATGTAGTCACTGTAAGCATAAAACAGACTCAGGTCTACAGTTGTCGCTGATTGGGTTAAGTCGATTTCTGCTAGAAGCGGATCAGTGGCGATATACGGGGTTTCAGTCACGTTGGTGCGGAGATATTTGGCATTCATGCCGCCCCGCACTTTCGACCAAATTTGCTTGGCAAAGCTGAACAGGTAGGTTTGTTCCTGGTAAAAGGCCGAATCAAAAAAAAGAAAGCTGATGGCTACAACGTTGCTGGGGCTACCGATCGGCTGGGCGTAACTGACGAAATGATAGCCAAGTTGATCGATGTCTTGGTTGAAGAGTTGCGCATTCAGTCCAGCATAAAGTATCGAATAGCTGGCAGTGAGTTCACTGCCCTGAATCTGTGTTAGTCCGGCGGCATTCCAGAATGTTGCATTGCAGTCGTCCGAAACGGCAATATACGCTCCGCCCATACCTAAAGGCCGTACGCCTACGCCTAGGTCTGGAAATGCTGCAACAGCAAGGTTTGGCAGGATAACACCAAAGAGAAAAACAAACTTGACATGGCTAATATTGACTGTAGATTGAGACATGTGTGGTAGGCTTGACTAGTAGGTCATGCCTGACCGTAGACTGGAATGGCGGCACCGTTAATAATCTGTGCATCTTCGGAAACCAGAAAACGGACAACTTTGGCAATTTGGCGTGGAGACACCCATTTAGAAAAATCAGCTTTTGGCATTGACTGGCGATTGGCCTGCGTGTCGATGATCGAAGGCATGATGGCGTTGATGTTGATCCCTTTTGCCTTTACTTCCTCTGCAATTGACTCCGTCAATGTCCGGACGCCTCCTTTTGACACGCAGTAGGCGCTCATCCCGGCAGTGCCTGCCAATCCCGCACGTGCAGAGACGTTGACAATCTTGCCTTGACCGCGTCCGATCATGTGAGGCAACACCGCTTTACACATCAGAAAAACAGATTTCAAGTTGAGATTCATCATCAAATCCCATTTCTCCGCATCCATTTCCGCTACGGACGGCCCTCCGATGAATCCTCCGGCTATATTGGCAACCACATCAATACCTTCAAGTTGATTGATGACTGTAGCTACAAACTCCTGAACCTCGGATTGATCGGTGATATCCACCTGATGTAAATTGGTCTGTTGCTCAAAGCCGGTGATCTGCTCAAGAAATGGATCAACCTCATGATCGAAGATATAGGTGACGGCTATTTGAAATCCATCTTCCAGAAACACTTTTGCAATTTCAGTTCCGAGTGCTCCCGTTCCTCCGGTGATTATAGCGCTGTTTTTTGACTGATTTATCTTGTCGCCTCTTTCATCGTTAACAGCCTTTAGAAACCAGTTGTCAATGGCGGGTTTTGGCAGTTTAGATTACAACTTTGGACCAGCCGCTATGATTTCTGGATTGATGCTGTTGCCAAACTGCTTGAAATTTTCGAGGAACATGGCTGCCAATTTTTTTGCTTGCGAATCATAAGCTTGACCATCTTTCCAGGTATTTCGCGGCTGCAGCACTTCGGATGGAACACCTTCACAGGATATAGGCACCTCAAATCCGAATACCAAATCCGTTTTTGTTGCCACATCAGCCAAGTGACCGGACAGTACGCCATCCACAATCGCACGCGTATAAGCGATTTCCATCCGTTCTCCTTCACCAAACGCGCCACCGCTCCAACCAGTATTGATCAACCAGCAGTCTACATGGTGATTGCTTACTTTCTTCCCTAACAGGTTGGCATAAATTGATGGATCTAGCGGCATAAAGGGGTCTCCGAAGCAGTAGCTGAAGGTGGCTTGCGGTTCGTTGCCAAGTCCGCGCTCTGTTCCAGCGACCTTGGCTGTGTAGCCGGAGAGAAAATGATACATCGCTTGTTCAGGTGTTAGCTTGGCTACAGGTGGCATGATACCAAAGGCGTCGCAGGTCAACATTATCAGGTTTTTGGGATGACCTCCGATTCCCTCAGGCACAATATTTTCTAGGTGATCAACTGGATAGCCAGCACGTGTGTTTTCTGTCAGGCTACCATCGTCCAGATCTGGAAGTCGCGTTTCCGGATCGATAACGACATTTTCCAATATGGTTCCAAACTTTCGCGTGCAGGCATAAATTTCCGGTTCTGCTTCAGCGGAAAGGCGAATTGTTTTGGCGTAGCATCCTCCTTCAAAATTAAAAATACCGTTATCGCTCCAACCGTGTTCATCATCGCCGATTAATGCCCTACCTGGTGCGGATGAGAGTGTTGTTTTTCCTGTACCGGAGAGCCCGAAGAAAATGGCAACATCTCCATCTTCTCCAACATTTGCTGAACAATGCATGGGAAAGACATTTAATTTTGGCAGCAGATAATTCAAATAGGTGAAAACTGATTTCTTCATCTCCCCAGCATATTCGGTTCCGCCGATTAAGACTAACTTCTTGGCGAAATTCACCAGTATGAACGTTTCTGAGTTGGTATCATCTATCTCGGGAATTGCCTGAAATTCTGGCACATCAATGATTGTGAAATCCGGTTGATAATCTTCTGATAAATTGTTTGTTTCAGGTGGCAGCAAGAGGCTACCAATGAAGACGCTGTGCCACGCAAACGTGTTGACGATCCTCACAGAGATCCTGTATTCCGGTGTTGCCCCAGCATAACAGTCACGGACGTAAAGCGTTTTACCCTGTAAGTATGAAAGGACTTTTTGATGAAGTTGATCGAATTTCTCTTCGGAGATCGGTCGGTTGACTTTGCCCCACCAGATTTCGTCTTGGGTTGAATTCTCTTTGACAATGAATTTGTCGTTAGGGGATCTACCTGTGTGTATGCCTGTGTTAGTTACAAAGGGGCCTCCTGACACAATTTCCCCTTCACCGTTTTTTAAGGCTTCTTCGTATAATCGAGGAGCGGAAAGGTTCCAGTGTACGTTCCCAACGTTGCGCATACCACAGTCTTTGAGCAGATGCTCTTTATTCATCTAATACTCCTGGTAGTTTTATCCAATATTCTTGGTAATCCAGTGGATAATTTGGACAAACCGCTATTATAGCATAAAATATGAGGAATTCATAGCACCGAAATCTTAGTCGTGTCGCTTCATAACACCTATACCCGGTTGGTCAGGCAAGACCAATTTTCCTTGATCCAGAGTTACACCGTTGTAGGGATCATTTGAGACCAGAAGGTGCCCATCCAGATCCGCATAATCAACTAATGGCGTCAGGTGAGCCGCAGCGGTAATTGAAATTGAACTCTCGATCATGCAGCCAATCATGATTTGGAGATTATGGCTGCGCGCTACATGTATCATTCGAATTGCTTCCAGCAGTCCGCCGCATTTTGATAATTTAATATTGATCCCGTCGACAACACCTGCCAGTCGAGGGATTCCATTTGATCGATTGACACTCTCATCGGCGAATATTGGCAGGTTTGAGTGTTCACGGATGAATTTCAGGCCTAATAGATCCTCAGCTTTGGTGGGTTGTTCAATCAAAGCGATTTTGAAGGGTTCGAGTTGACGAATTTTAGATACCGCTTCCTTGGGAGACCAGGCAGTATTGGCATCAACATATATTGGTTTGTCGGTTACTTCCCGAATTGCGCCAATAATCTCCAGATCGCGGTCTGTACCAAGCTTAACTTTGAGTATAGGAAAGTCCGAGGCTTGGATAACCTTTTGCTGCATAATTTCCGGTTCATCAAGTCCAATGGTAAAAGACGTGTCAAGCGCTTGGTTAGGATCAACTCCCCACAGTTTGAAGAGCGGAATACCAAGTCTTTTTGCTAGTCGGTCGTGAAGGGCGAGATCAATAGCGGATTTAGCCGCATAATTTCCGCTCAGTGTCTCATCAACCTCAGACATAATCGATTGGATGGCATCCAAGTCTTCAGCTTGATCAATAATCGGAGTGAAACTATCAAATGCGTGTTGAACAGTTTCAATCGTTTCACCATAGAAACGGGTTGGAGAAGCGGCGCCGATTCCACCATCGATTTCAACGGTGATTGCCTGACGAAAGAAATCAGTAGCGCGTCTTGAGATTTTAAATGGATGGGTTAACTCAAGTTCTATAATACTATGGTGAATTGACATCCTAGTTACCTAGAGCACCATTTATGCTAACCTATGTAAACACAAATATCTACTGGCGGATCTCCTTTTTTCTCGTAGTCTTTCAGGCTCTGTAGATGTTTCCGCTCAATTTCAGTGCCGGCGCTCATCAGGAATCCGTTTCTGATAGTGGAGACGTCTCTAGCGACTACCATCCCGCTTTTAATTTCCTCAATGCGGGCAAATCTCGTTGGCTTGTGTAGTTGTTCTATCTTTTCCTTTGTTTCTCCATCTTCCATAACTTCTATGAATTTATCAACTAATTCAGCATCGTAGGTGGAAGCTTTTCCTTCTTTCAGTGCTTCAATTGCGCCCTCAGGAGATAAGTTCTCTCCATGAACTTCCGAATAGAGCATATTATCGTAACCACTTGCAATAGCAATAATACGAGATCCAAGCGGGATATCATCACCCACCCCGTTACCATCCTTTAATGTTCCATTCGGATAACCGCTACCGTCATAATTTTCGTGGTGGCTTTGAATAATGTCACCGTATTCCCTAAAACCGGCGATGCGACGGATAAGTTTTCGCCCAAAAAACGGGTGTTGCCTGTAGATGATATTTTCAGCTGCAGATAAGTCTTCTCTCGGCTTTCCAAGGATCTCCTGGTCAATTTCCAACTTGCCAATGTCGTGTAGAATAGCGGCGTAGTTGAGATCTGTAATAGTCTGTTTCTCAAGTTCTAAGGCTTCTGCTAACCAGGAACAGTAGGCCCCCACACGGTTTGAATGAGTATACACAACCGGATTAGTCACTTCCATGATATTGTTTAAGGTAGCAAAAGTTTCGCTGTATTCATCCCTTGCTTGGCGTAGGTTTTGGACCTCATCATACAATTGTTTAACCCTCAGTTTTGCCTTTTCGAGAAGTTGAGTTTCTGTCGCTTCTTCGTCATCGAATATCTCATCTTGTTCATTTGCCTTGTCCATCTCTTCAATCAAATTGTCTAGTTCACCCTTTGTTTGCTTTAATTCGTCTTGCAACGAAGCGTTTGTCTCTTTCAGATACTTGTATTGTCGGGCAAGCCGAAGGGTTAATTTTCGGTTCTCGATACCAAGTTTCTGTTGTTGTAGTCCCTCTTGGATCATTTCCAGAAGCGTATCTGATTGCCAGGGTTTAAGGATGAATTTGTGAATTGATCCGATATTGATTGCATCTGTGATCTCATCAAGATCAGTTTGCGTCGTCAAGAGGATACGCATGGCATCCGGCAGGATGTTTCGGGTTTCTCGCAGAAACATGCTTCCTGACGTCGACGAAATCTGTTGTTCAGAGATAATGACGTTCGGTCGTTCCTTTTTGATAATTTCAAGGCCCTGTTCCCCATCGTTACTGGTAAAAACATGGTACCCAACCATTTCCAAATGTTGTTTAAGGTCTACTAAAATTTCTTCGTCACTATCAACACACAAAATAGATTGTTTCATCTGGTTCATCGCAAAACCCCTGATATATTTTAAATAATGAATAGTGAAGTGTGGAAAATTTATAAAAACTTGGAATCAACAAGAAAAATGTGAATCAGATTGTAATCGGAATTGAATCCAGATTATTTCCCAAATATATCATCGGCTATGTCCGGTGTCAATGTTAACAGCCTTCACAAAATTGACGATTGGCTTGAATATAACTGAGTTTTGTATCTTTCAATGGGAATCAACATTGTGGCTGAGTAAACCCGTTAATTTGATCTACGTCTATTGTTAATAACTGCAAACATTTTTCAGGGGGACAAACAGTGAAAACCGAAAAAACATGCGCAATCCTTATAACGGGACTCATAATAGTCCTATTATCATATACTGTTTTAGCTGACGAGAAACCGTTGAACAAGAGAAAACAACAGAAACCGGAAGTACGACAAAAGCAATCGGCTGCCAATAAGAGCAACCTACAAGTGCAACGCAGGACGACGTGTCAGAGTGAAACTGAGGCTGGAAAAATAGAACCGTCACGTCAGCAAAGGGTGAATCAAGCCCGACAAAGGAGGCGTCAGTCACGTAAGCAAGATCCGATTAACAGGTTTTTTGATTTGAGGTTCAAGGATTTAACGGACCAACAATAGGCCAAACTTGAGGAGATTCGTTTAAATTTTAAACGTGACATGATTGAAAAGCCGAGGTAGGTATGAAAGAGATCGATTTAAGGATTGAGATGCGTTGAACCTCGCTGAATTGGTCCGCTATTGAAGCCATTGTCAATGAAGCCATACTTGAAGTGCTTGGAATTTTAACTGATTAACAGCGGATTAAATATCGAAGAATGCTGCGATAACCTCTTAAGTGTACTGGACCTCAAAATATAATGTGTATGACGTGTTTCCATCTATTTTATTCAATTAGATTTTCCTGCCTCAGTTTCCGTTTGATGTCTTGACTAAATAAATTCCATATGCAACCTAACCTGCTTTAAAATGGTGTTTTGAAGTCTAAAACCGGATCTCCTATGCGTCTGTCAATATTGGTGATTTTTGGGATACTCCAAATTTTTATAAGTTCTATCTGTGCTCAAACGCCGATGCAGACGCAGGAAATTAATTTCGATGACATTTATCAGATGGAGGTTATCTTACAATTAGTAGGCAATGTCGATATCATCGCAACTGATAGAGACAACATCGTTGCCACCTATCCGGAATCTGTCACATTGGAGACGATGAAAAATGGAGATACCCTGACGGTTAAACCAATGTTATGGTCGAAACATGTGGTTGGTCAGTCGCTGGATTGCAAATTTGAAACGCCTATGGATCTGTCGATTGCTGTTCGTATGGTATCAGGCGATATTCAAGTCTATGGTACTCGAGGACAGTTGGATCTCCATACCCAAACCGGACATATTCGGCTTGATGAGACGACCGGGCAGCATTCCGTCCATGTAGGGAAAGGGAACATTGACGCTCAGATATACTTAACCAGTGCTCAGAACAAATTTCGAACCGACAACGGACAGATTAACCTCACAATTTTGGATACGCAGCCTGCGGCAATCGACATGAAAGCGTTTGGTGGAGGTATCCGTCTGGATTTTCCTGAAGGTTTTGCCGCCATTTTGGAGATCTTTGATGATGACAATATCGAACCAAAACATTTCGTCATCAATGACGGAGAACACCTGATCCGCCTAGAGTCAACCGGTCAAATTGAAGTCCTGGGCAATGGCAATAAACCCGATCCGGAAGAAATTGGTGCAGATACTGGGGAACAAGAGCCTATAGAGCGAAAACCGATAGATCTTGGCTTTAGTCCCAGGCTGATTGCCGAATATAACCGTGTTCACGGCCTGCATGTTGGCGGCAAAGTTGAAGTTAAACCGGAAAAAAATGAAACACTCCGTTCTTTCGCTTCAATTGGCTATGGTTTTGCCAGTCGAAGGTTACATTATCAACTTGGGAGTGAAAAATGGTGGTTTAATCGCTATACCCTGACGGTGGGTACAACTATCTATAAAATTACTGATGAACTCAACTACGGAGGCTTATCGGCGGAGGAGGGCTTGGTGAGTTCTGCTGTCTTTGGATCCGCACTACTTGACTATTTTCAACGTCAAGGATTTCAGGCATGGCTTAAGCAAAAATTGACACCTTCCAATACACTTAAAGTAATCTTTACTTCAGAAAACCATCGGAGCCTTTTCAAATGGACCGATTGGAGTGTTTTTAACCGGTACAACTGTAATTGGAATAGTTTGTTTTCTGATGATGGATTCAATTGGCTTAATCTCTTTTATGATAGCAATAAGGATGATAATGAACCTAGCGTATGGGGTGTTGTTCATCCCAAACCCAGCAATCGACGCATCGATGCCGGTCAACTGCAGTCAATTGCATTATCCTATCATTTTGACAGTCGGGATTATAAATCTTCGCGCACCCGGTTCTTTCAGTCAACAGCCGTTCCTCACTATCTGACGTCAGAGGGATGGTTGGGGCATTTTTCAATTGAACAAGCTGGTTTTGGTAGTGAACTGCGCTTTACCCTCTTCCATCTGGAGGTGGTTCACTACCGGCCTTTGTCCAATCGGCGGAATCTCAAGTTCCGTCTGCAGACCGGTTTTTCCCCAAAGGGGTTGCCGCGCCAGAAACTCTTCTATCTTGGAGGGCTAAACACAATCCGCGGTTACGGGTTTAAAACGTTTGAGGGGGAAAATAAGGTGCTGTTCAACATAGAATTCAACCAAAAGTATGGTACCAACAAGTCGATAGAAGCTGGGTTTTTTTTTGACGCTGGTCAGGCTTGGTATAGCGATCAGTATCTGGGGATCAACCAGTTGGCTACTTCTATCGGTTTGGGCGTCTCACTATTTTTGCCCGCTGATCAGGAGAAATCAGGTGTTATTCGTTTTGAACTGGCTAAACCGCTGCAAAAGGGATATCGCCTCCAACCAACGGTAAGAATCTCGCAGATGCTGTGATCAAATTGTTGGTTTTACTTCATCAGAATCATTTTCTGTGTTGTTCTAACATTTCCTGCCTGAAGCGTGTAGAAATATACACCGCTTGCAGCATACTCACCTGACTTATTCCTGCCATCCCAATAGATTGCCTGGTCCTGTGATTCATAAATACCTGCTTTCTGCTGGCTCAATCCGACATGCCAGATGGTGTTTCCATGTATATCGTGTATTGATAGTGAGACAGCCACTGTCTTGGCCAGCCGGAAAGGAATCCAGGTTTCCGGGTTGAAAGGGTTCGGATAGTTGGGCAGGAGTACGGTCCGAGTTGGGATTTGGTAAAAGACAAGGGGAAGAACGCTAATCTGACGTTTGTGTATATCTGCTGTCTTGATGATATAATTTATGGGTTTCATGCTAACCCGATTCAAGTTGGAACTGCCGCTGATTTCCAAGAGGTCTCCAACTTGAACAGCATTCAGGTTTTGCAGATCCATCAGTGTTAGGTTGTAGTTACCATTAGAGACATCTGTTGACACCTTAAGTCCATTAGACAGATTTTTGACCGTAACTCGAATTTCGTTTTGATTCAGGTTGGATAAATCTCCGGTAAGAGTACCATCTATGACTAGAACTGGTGATTGGCCGGTTGAGTTGGTTGCGAGATTAACTTGAGGTGCAGGTGGTAGATCTTCCACTGTGTTGGACCAAGCAATACCATGAAAATCGACGTTGGCATCGTTCTGTGCTATCGTTATGAATGCCTGTCCTCCTTTGAGTTCATGATCACCTTCATCTTCTTGTTGTGCTACTACTTTGAAGTCCCCTTGATGTGAAACAATAATGGAAGGGATGTTATCTTTTAGACCTTCAAGTTGAAGCAGGTCACTAACACGTTTAATCCTATCGTCCTTTACTGGTACTCCAACTAGATTAATTCCTTTCCGAAGATCAATATAACTTCGACCATTGACTTGTTGAATGATCCCGTCAATTTTCAAATTGACGGGATGTTTCATAACTGTTATTAACCCCAAATCCTGTGTGATTTGTCGGTCAGCACTTTTTCCTCGACTTCTTTCTCCGAGGTAGCTGCGCCATGTGCTAGCCTCTGGATCATAGGTGGTGATAAAATTGAGGTTTTCTTCGCCCAATGCATTGTACAAATCGCTAATAGTTCTGACTCTTTTTTCCTGGCCGTTTATTCTGTGAATTCCGAGTGGGAGATGAACCAAATTGATGCCTGGCGGGATTGACAGGTGAAATACGTTATAAGTTCTTACAAGTTTGACGGTTGCTATACTACTGTCTGTTTCCCCGTCGTTGACTTTGAAAGTTAACGAATCATGCTCTGCAAAACTCTCATCTGGTGTGTAGACAAGACCGGGAATTAAACCAATACCGTTCTGATCGGTGAATACACCCATCGGCTTTTCAGGATCTTTGAATCCAAAAATGGTTCCCCGTAACCCACCATGTTTAGGTGGATCGACAATTTCAAAAATGAGAAATTTTGAATCTGAATCTGTTGCTTTTAGAGTTACAGAAGCAGTGTCAACCGTAAAAACCACACCTGGTTCTATTTGGTCTATAGCAACTGGAGTATCGTTTACTGACATAACTTTAACCTTTATGTTCAGTGGCTGCGTTGCTGCCTCCGCTGTTTCCTGTACTAAATCAAATGCGTCTATCCCGTGGAAATTGAATTTCGGCTGGTAAATGACTGTTGTTCCCACCAGGGAAAATTCCTTAGCATATTGAGGGAGGGACATGATTTTGTATGTTGATTCTTTATCAGTTACATGTTGGTTGGGTAATCTGATTGTAACTGACGAATCCTCGAGAATTGAAACATGGTATTGATATCCATCGGTTAACAAAGTTATAGCCCCAGCTGTAATGGAGACAGTTGCCGCTTCACTTGATGATTTGCCGTCACTGACTTGAAATGTAAAGCTGTCAATTCCATCGAAATCCCGATTGGGTGTATAAATATGATTTCGTCCCGACCCAGACAGCTTCCCTTTGGCAGGAGGTGACATTACAGTGTACGTTAACGGATCTGCATCTATGTCTTTTCCAGTTAAAGTAATCGGTACTGCTGCGACCTGATTCATTCCTATTTGTTGGCTGTGTGCTATTGGTTTATCATTTATGGGATGGATGTCAATTGTAACGGTAGCTAGACCGCTACCGCTAGCACCGTCGTTGACCTGGACAGTAAATTTATCTGACCCAAATATGTTACTTTGGGGGGTATAAGTCCAATTTTCTCCCGAACCGGACAATGTACCTAGAATCGGTTGATCAACGATAATATAGGTTAATGAATCGCCATCTGCGTCCTTTCCTTCCAGTATGATTTCATTTGCTTTTGCGTCCTCGTTAACAGAAATGTGTTGGCCGGCAACCGTGGGAGCTTCGTTGGAAACTGCGAAAACGTAACTGAGATGCTTAATTTCGCCTCTTAGAAATTGGTTCGGACGACTACCTACGATCATGGTTGGAATTAGTTCAGTTATTATTTGATCTCCAGTCTTAGTGGCAAGCGCTATTGTATTTGGAGGATCAGGTGCCGTTAAATTAATCGGTATCTGGATGGTCATCGGTTTGGTGAAAGTTGTTTCAACCCTTTCACCTGTTTCAGCGTTGAGTTCAATTTCCAAAACCGTCCCTTTGACGCGTCCTTGGAACTGCAACGGTAGTTCTTCAACCTCAGCAATTTTTACAGACACGGAAACTTTTCCTTGGTCTGGCATCTCAGGGATTTGAATCGACACGTCGCCATCAGGAACAGGTACTGTTATCGGTGGATGATTTGGTTGACGCAGGTCAATAACCGTTTCTAAAACTTTTGACACAGTAATGCTTACAGTTCCTAAATTACTATTATCTTGACCATCATTGGCTTTGAAAGTAAAGGTGTCATGGCCAACGAAATCAGGGTTGGGTGTATATTTCGCCAGATTATTAGACAGTGTCGAAAGCACACCATTTTGGGGATAGGACACAATCTCGTAAGTCAATCTATCGTCGTCTACATCGTCGACGATAAGCCAAATCGGGTTGGCAATCGATTTTTGGGCGAAAACTTCGGCTATATCTGAAGCACTCGGCGTGTCATTGACCGGGGTTACCGTGATACTGATAGTGGCGGCCTCGCTGTTGACTGTACCGTCATCTACTTTGAAGGAAAACGCATCATTCTTACTGAAATTTGGATGAGGTGTATAAGTAAGCTCCGGTGCTTTCCCAGACAAGGTTCCGTTAATTGGATACGAAACGATATGATAGTTTAATTCGTCCCCGTCATGATCAACAGCCGCTAGCCTGATTGGTGTGCTGATTGAATCCTCGACAACTTGGAGGGTTAAAGTTGCATCTGGCGGGATTATTGGTTGATCATTGACCGGTATAACCGTGATATCGATAGTGGCTGTGTTACTGTCAAGTTCACCATCATTGGCTTTGAAGATCAGGCTATCCGTACCGCTATAATTCTCATTTGGTTTATAGGTGAGGATAGGCGGTGTACCGGATAATGTGCCATTTTGTGGTTGCGATATAATCGTATAGATCAGGAAATTATAATTGACGTCTGTGACAAGTAGTTGAATAATTGCCTGTTTATCCTCAGTAACCGTAATTTCGGTATCGGCCTTGGCGACAGGTGGGAAATTCTGAGTCACCGTACGCAGCGTAATATTAATGGTTGCCGTATTGCTGGATAACAGTCCATCGTAGGTATTGAATGTAAATGTGTCGGTACCGCTGAGGTCCTGATTGGGAATATAGGTCAAATTCGGCGGACTACCTGAGAGTATGCCTTTCGTCGGTTGGGAGAGAATGACATAGGTCAGTGAGTCGTTATCAAAATCATCGCCGGTTAATATAATAGATATCTCATCTTTGGTCAGTATTGTTACAGATTGGGAATGAGAGATAGGCGCGTCGTTTATTGAAGTAATCTTCAATTCAATACTGGTGACTTCACTGTTGGAAATGCTGTCATTGACAACAAAGGAAAATGTATCATTGCCATGAAAATGCGGATGTGGTGTATAAGTGAGACTGGGGGCTGTGCCTGACAAAGTACCATGGGTTGGATCAACCGTTACGATATAAGCTAACGTGTCATTGTCAGTATCACCGCCAGTCAGCGTAATTGAAGTGGCTTCATCCTCAAAAATAGTCAAAGTCTGTTTGTCGGCAGTGGGTGAATCATTGGCAGTACCGATCTGAATGCTAACGGTTTTTTCATCGCTGATTACGGTGCCGTCACTGACGATAAAGAGAAACGTGTCATTGCCGTTGACGTGTGGATTCGGTGTGTAGGCCAGGTTGGAGGCTGTTCCGGATAGGGTCCCCTTATTTGGATTGGTGGTAACGGTATAAGTTAATCTATCTCCATCCAGATCATTGGCGGTCAGGGTAATAGGGGTAACGGTATCCTCAGATGTAGTTAAGGATTGTCCGTTAGGTACTGGAGGATCGTTGACTGGGTCAATGGTGATATTGACAGTTACCTCGCTACTGAGCCCTTTACCGTCATCCACGATGAAAGAGAATGAATCACTGCCGTTAAAGTCTGGAATTGCCATATAGGTTAAGTCCGGTGGCGCACCTGATAAAGTTCCGTTGCCGGGACTTGAGATGATGACATAAGTGAGCGCCTCATTTTCAATATCATCGGCTGTCAGTGTAATTGACTTACTTGTATCTTCCGAAGTTGTTACATCTTGCGCGTTGGCAACGGGTAAATCATTGACAGGTGTCACGGTGATAGTAACAGTGGCAGTATTGCTGTCAACTGTTCCATCATTGACTTTGAAGGCTAAGGAATCGATACCGTTATAATTGGAATTGGGCGTATAAGTTAGACTGGGTGCAGTACCGGCTGAAGCCCCATTGGTTGGAGTAGACACAATTGTATACGTCAGAGAGTTATTGTTTGCATCGCTCGCTCGAAGCAGGATTGAGACTTGCGTATCCTCCTCCGTGGTAACCGCTAGGTCTTCAGCTACAGGAGCCTGGTTACTGCCAGGAGTGGAGTTCACAGTAATATTGACAGTCGCTATTTGACTGACAAGCGTACCGTCGGAAGCGATAAACTTGAATGTGTCACTGCCATCGAAGTCCGAGTTTGGTGTATAAGTTAGGTTAGGGGCGTTCCCGGTCAATGTTCCATTGGAAGGAGTTGATGTTAGAGTATAAGTTAAAGTGTTATTGTCAACGTCTGTCCCCGTTAAGGTTATGGACAAGTTGGTATTTTTCAGGGTTGTGATTGATAGGTTGTTAGCCATAGGAACGTCATTCACTTTCTCCATGGTAATGTTAACCGTGGCAGATTGGCTGACAGAATCTGTATCCTTGGCTACAAAAGTAAAGGTGTCACTGCCATCGAAATCCGGATCAGGTGTATAGGTTAGATCTGGAGAAGTACCTGAAAGCGTGCCGTTTGCCGGCAACGTGACTAAGGCATAGGTGATTGAACTGTTATCCGGATCTGCGGCTGTTAGGGTGATCGATTTGGCTGTATCTTCTAATGCTGCAATTGATAGGTTGTTAGCCATAGGAACGTCATTTATTTCTTCAACCGTAATATTGACAGTGGCGGATTGGCTGACAGAAACTGTATCTCTGGATACGAAGGTGAAGGTATCGCTACCGGTGAAATTGGTGTTAGGGGTGTAGGTGAGTTTAGGCAATTTACCTGTTAATGTTCCCTTATCTGGATTGGATATGATCGAATAGCTAAGTTTGTCACCGTCAATATCGGTGGCTGTCAGGTTGATAGAAGCGGTCGTATCTTCTGAGATGGTAATCGATTGGGAATTAGCGACAGGTGTATCGTTTACGGCAATGACATCGATACTAATGGTGGCAGTGTTACTGATAGCGGTCGCATCCTTGGCTAGAAACGAGAACGTCTCTTTGCCATTGTAGTTAGTCTTTGGCGTATAGGTTAGGTTGGAACTGGATATGGAAGTAGTGCCGTTTTTGGGATAGGTGACCAGCGAAAATGTGATTGAATCATTATCACTATCTGTGGCTGCCAGTGTGACTGACACGGCTTTGTCCTCTTGGGTTTCCGCTGTGACCTCAGTGGCTACCGGTGGAATGTTGACTTTAATACTGACAATGGCAATGTTGCTGTCTGAGGATCCGTCATTGGCTTTGAAAGTGAAACTATCGGTCCCACTGTAATCGGTGTTAGGAGTGTAGGTCAGCGTTTGAATAGGGGGCGAACCCAAAAGGCTGCCATTACTTGGTTGGGACGTTACCTGCAAGGTAAGATTATCGGTTTCCGAATCTGTGGCGGAGAGTAAAATTGCCACGGATGTGTTGATTCTGACTGACACGGTTAAACTGGTTGCTACAGGATCGTCATTGATGGAATTAATGGTAATGGTGACAGTTGCCAAGCCACTTTCAGTTGTCCCGTCATTAACTTTGAATTGGAAAGTATCGGCACCAAAGTAGTTGGCGTTTGGCGTATAGGT
>DTUY01000234.1:28541-63812 GCA_012963885.1 Candidatus Poribacteria bacterium
TAACTTTGAATTGGAAAGTATCGGCACCAAAGTAGTTGGCGTTTGGCGTATAGGTCAAATTGGGTACCGTTCCTGATAAAGTTCCGTGCGCTGGCTGTGAAACCAAGCTATATGTGAAATCATCATTTTCTGCATCAGTGGCAGTTAGCGTTATCTCGTTATTGCTTGAATCTTCTGCCACCGTGACAGATTGATTGTCAGCTACCGGTGGATCATTGACAAAGGTGACTGTAATTGTCGTGGTAGCAGTGTTGCTGTCACTGATTCCATCGCTGGCTTTGAAGGTGAAGGTATCTGACCCGTTTGCATTGGTGCGGGGAAAGTCAGGATTGGGTGTATAGAGCAGATTAGGCGCGGTACCGGATAAAGTTCCTTTGGCCGGTCCGGAGATGATAGTGTAACTGAGGCTGTCATTGTTGACATCGGTAACAGGCAACGTGGCCGTGTTGTTGGTGGAATCCTCAACGACGGTGATGGCATTGTCGCTAGCTACAGGTGGCAGGAACGACCGGTCAAAGTATCTATAGATTCTTCCGTTACTTCCGACGGTCCAGAGGGTTGAATCTCCATCATAAACTATGGCCTGAAGTCCATTGGACGTACCAGAGATTTGTGGTGACCAGTTAGCACCACCATCACCTGTGGTCAAGATGATGCCGTCCAGGCCAACCGCCCAGCTATGCGTCTTTGACACAAACGTTATATGGTAGAATCGATTTGAGACTCCAGAGACTTGTAAATTCCAGCTGGCACCACCGTCATTGGTGGTCAGGATAGTTCCATTGTCGCCAACTGCCCATCCCTGAGTGGCGGAGACAAACGCGCCCCCATAAAGCCGGTTAACAGTGCCAGAAGCCTGCTGTAACCAGTTTGTACCGCCGTCATTGGTAGCGAGGATGGTGCCACTATTCCCAACTGCCCAGCCTTGGGTAGAGGAGACGAACGTGACTTCGTAAAGCTGGTTAACAGTGCCGGAAGCCTGCTGTAACCAGTTTGTACCGCCGTCATTGGTAGCGAGGATGGTACCACTATTCCCAACTGCCCAGCCTTGGGTAGAAGAGACGAACGTGACCCCGTAAAGCTGGTTAACAGTGCCGGAAGCCTGCTGTAACCAGTTGGCACCGCCGTTGTTGGTAGTTAGGATGGTACCATTGTCGCCAACTGCCCAACCTTGGGTAAAGGAGACGAACGTGACCCCATAAAGCCGGTTAACAGTGTCGGAAGCTTGCTGTAACCAGTTTGTACCACCGTCATTGGTAGCGAGGATAGTCCCGTTGTTCCCAACTGCCCAGCCAAGATTCGTTGAGATAAATGCCACATCTTGAAAGTTTATCTGCGTATCCGCTTGATGGGCTAATTCCCAATTCTGTCCATAGACAAGATTGGGGATAAGGAAGCTTATTACCGGGAATGCGACAATTATCAAAATTAAAATCGGGTGTTTGAACAAGATGGGATCTCTGTCTTTGTGCTTGATATACCCAGATAGGTAATCAATTGTAATTTGTTCTAATGACTTTTAGATAGGCTTGTTGGAACAGTCATGTTTTGTTGCTTGTTTAAAACCAAATCTGCACCAATTATGGATATACACACTTCCTGCTTCGGCTAATTTGCTGGACCTAGATTTATACGAACATCAACGATAGAACGTGAGTTTACGTTACGAGCCCCTTTACACTGAACGAGGTTGGTTTAAGGATAGTTTAGGTTTTTCCTGAATGTTGATTTGCTGTAGTTTGCAGTCGATTTTCAACTTGTGATCAACTTCGAGTGTTTGTTACTATAACCTAAGTTGAATATTAACAAAATAATGTGGTATTAATGAAATCATATTTGAAGGGAAATTTTGATGATTGCCAAGATTGGCATTGGCGTTGTTAGTTTCGCACACGGTCATGTCAATGCCTACTGTAACCAGATAATCAATTTTGATGATGCACAGGTCGTTACCTGTTGGGATGACAACCAAGAACGCGGAAAGGCGGCGGCTGATCAGTTTGGTATGACCTATTCACCGCATGTCGAGGATGTCATTCATCATCCGGAAATTGAGGCAGTAATTGTTACTTGTGAAACGAACCGCCATGCTGACATGGTCGTAGCGGCAGCAGAAGCAGGCAAAAATATCCTCTGTCAGAAACCGATGGCATTGACATTGACAGATTGTGATCGAATGATTGAGGCAGTAGAAAAGGCTGGTGTGAAGTTCATGATGGCGCATCAGATGCGGCACGATCCCGCCAACCTGAAAATGAAGGAGATCATCCAATCGGGCAGACTAGGTAAAATTGGACTTTTACGCCGCCGACACTGTATTCCTGTTTTGTTCAATCAAGATTTCGTTACTGGTCCCTCTAAGTGGCACATAGATGCAGAGAAAAATATGGGCATGTTTATGGACGATGCAAGTCATGCCACCGACTTTATCCATTGGATGTTGGGCAGACCTGTTAGCGTAATGGCAGAAATCGATAATGTGCTAACGGATGTAGCACCAGACGATAGTGGAATTGCTATTTACCGTTTTGAAGAAGGGACTATGTCTGTTTTGATCAATACTTCCGTTACTCTGGCCGGTGAGAACACGACAGAGATTTATGGAGATCAAGGGGTTGTAATCCAAAACTACGGCGATGGTCCATCGACCTCTTTACCTCGACCTGAAAACGCCGTCGCAGTGAAGTTATATCAACGTGACCAACAAGGGTGGGAGGATCTGGGTATCCCGATTCCAGATTCACATGGTGAACGGATTGCCAATGTACCGCGTCCGTTTATCGATTGTTTGAGAAATGATAGTGATCCTCCGGTGACCGGCATGGACGGGCGTCTGGCTGTTGAGATGGTTTTAGGTGCCTATCAATCGGCCGCAGAAGGAAAACGCGTCCAATTTCCATTACCGTCATAGATACATTTTAAAGTCAATTAATTGAAAGGTTAGTTTTTTATGTCTGATCAGCAAGTTAAAGCGGGTATCGCCGGGCTGGGTTTTGCCGGAGTTGAGCACCTGAAAGGTTATCAGGAATACAGCCGGTCGGAAGTATTGGCTGTTTGTGATCTGAATCAGGAGCGTGCCAAACAGGTAGCCGAAGAGTATGATATACCATTCATTTATACTGATCATCGAGAAATGCTGGCAAATAATGATATCAATACCATCAGCGTTGGACTGCCGAATTTTTTACATGCTCCGGTGACTATTGATTCACTCAACGCAGGCAAACATGTGCTTTGTGAAAAACCTCCAGCTCGGAATGCAAAAGAAGCGATAGCAATGGCTGAAGCGGCAAAGGCAAACAATCGGACACTAATGTATGCATTGGTATTGCGTTTTGGAGGTGATTCACTGACGCTAAGAAAGATGGTAGACGATGGTGAATTAGGAGAGATCTACTTCGGAAAGGCTGGTTATGTCCGTCGTCGCGGAATTCCTATTGGAGCTGGCGGCTGGTTTGTTGATAAATCGAAATCTGGCGGCGGTGGCTTGATTGACATAGGAGTGCATGCGCTTGATCGGGTCTGGTGGCTGATGGGGAATCCCAAACCGATCTCTATCTTAGGGGCAACATTTTCCAAATTTCGCCATTTAGTTTCTGAAGAGATTAAGTACGATGTGGATGACTCAGCGTTTGCGCAGATCCGTTTTGATAATGGTGCGACTTTAATGTTGGAAGCGACTTGGTCGCTAAACCTGCCCGGCGCAGGTTATCTTCAAATTGCTGGTACGGAAGCAGGTGCTAAACTCGATCCACTGACAATTTACAGAGATGACCAAGATGAAACCCCTGAAGTTCCATCAATCAACGGGTTTCGGGAAGAAGTCAAACACTTTGTTGATTGTGTCCTTGATAATCAGATACCTATTGCTTCGGCCGAGCAGGGAGTTACGCTCATGAAAATGTTGGACGCCATCTATGAATCATCCGATAGAATGGGCGAAGTTCGACTTTGAACTTGCTAGGATTTCTGACAAGTGAAAAGTCAGGATGAGGGACAAGAGACCACGTAGTATCTCTCATGTCTTTGGAGTTGTTTTTCCTTTGGTGCTGGTGATCTTTTTCACTTTTCTAGCCCGAGTGATCTTTTCGCCACTTCTGATGCCGATTGAGGCAGATCTCCACCTTTCTCATACTGCGGCTGGAAGTTTGTTTTTCTTCATTTCCATCGGATATGCCCCAACAATGCTTTGTTCCGGCTTTGTTTCTGGCAGAATAACCCATTATGGTGCCATTCTTCTGTCTGCTACCATTTGCGGATTAGCACTTTTGATAATCTCTTTCAACTCAAGGCTTGTTGGCCTTCAGCTTGGAATGCTTATGTTAGGCATAGGAGCCGGTTTGTATTTCCCCTCGGGAATGGCGACGATCACCCATTTGGTGGAAAAAGAGCATTGGGGGAAAGCGATTGCTTTTCATGAGGCTGGCCCAAATTTAGGGTTTGTTTTGGCTCCTATTGTTGCTGAGCTGGGACTGAACTTCTCCTCCTGGAGAGGGATTATAGCCGGCTTGGGTGTTTCGTGCTTGGTTGTGGCTATTGTCTTCGCCTTATTTGGATCAGGGGGTAGGTTTCTGGGTGAGCCCCCATATTTTGCCAATGTCAAACTTGTCTGTTCACGACCATCGTTTTGGAGAATAGCCATTATGTTGAGTTTCGTGGCTGCAGCAAGTATGGGAGTTTACTCGATTTTGCCTGTCTACCTGATTAGCGAGCGGGGTATGGATCAAACATTGGTTAACACCATTATAGGACTTTCTCGCCTGTCGGGGTTCTTCACCCTATTTATCGCTGGCTGGCTAGCCGACCGTTTTGGGGTGGAATTGGTAATGGGATGCATTTACATAGCATCTGGGTTTTTGACCGTATTGCTTGGTTTAGCTTCCAATGGATGGTTAATCTTCACCGTCTTTCTTCAACCAATGGTTACGACCTCTTTTTTTCCTATCTCAGTACTGGCTCTGGCAAATACCGAATCATCGCGTACCCGCGACGTTGCCATATCGTTAATGATTCCATTTGTTTATTTATTTGCCGGTGGCATTGTTCCTGCAGGTATGAGCGCCATGGGGGAGTATTACGAGTTTGCCATTGGTCTGATGTTGATGGGCATGCTTCTATTGTTTAGCTTATTACCTTTGATGTTTTTACGTGCCCGATTATCCTGATTTATTTGGGTGGCAGAACTTTCGGTCTTCTAGCAAATAAATCTATTGTTGTCAGCAAAACGAGAATGCAGGGTATCCAAGCTCTTGCCTCTTTGACCAGATATATTGATCTATGCCTACTTAGATCAATACATTATGTGTTCTTGTTCGTTGGATGTTGCTCTAAGGCCAATTTAACCTGTTGAAATGCCTTAGACCAATCTCCAATCCGATGTTGGCGGAATAACCTCATCCTGGGATACCAGAGCGTATCTTCTCTTTCTAATGTCCACCGCCAATCTGGTATGTGGGGTAGTAAAGTCCAAACCTGTTTCCCTAGTGCTCCGGCCAGATGAACTGTCGTGTTAGATGTCGATATAACCAAATCTAAGGCTGATATTTGGGCAGCAAAATCATCTAAACTACTTAATGAGTCGATCTCCTCGTCTTGATAAATCTTTAGATCTGTATGTTTCTGAAATTCGTTTAATTCCTGTTTAACGTTACCATACTGTAGATTAATAAAATAACAGTTCCTTTGCGCGAGAAGAGGTTGCCAGTATTCCAAAGGTGTGCTTTTCTTCTTTTTGGTGTATGTATGTCTTTGATTAATTCCGGTACTTTTCCAAGAAATACCAATCAGTATTTTCCCATTAGCTAGTTCTTGGTATTCCTTCCTTTTCCTGGAAGTTTTCTTCGGACACGCACATAAGTATGTATTTCGATTTAGTATAAAACTATTTTCATCTCTCCTGAGCCATTTCCCCAAGCTGCCGATTGGTACTTGGTAATCTATAGTCGTATTCAGTAACTGTGAATTGGGTGGGTTTTGGCGAGGAATAAATTGAATCTTGGGGAAAGAACGCTGGAAGAGAGAAACCATTCTTCTGTCACTTTCGACGATGATATTGGCGTTCATGTTTAGCAGATCGGGAAGTATGCTGGTGAACATAATTTCATCGCCGATACCCTGTTCAGTCCAAACCAGAATGGATTTGTCATTGAGATCCGTCCCCTCCCAAAACGGTTGAGGGAAATCTCGTTTTTCAAAGGGAAAGTTATCACACTGACATCGCCATTCGTATTGCTTCCAACCATTTTCAAAATTGCCTTTTAGAAGCAACATCATAGCCAAATTGTTATGAGCTTCAGCATGGTTAGGCTGAAGATGGGTAGCTTTTTGGAAAATCCGAATAGATTCCTCCAGCTTTCCCTGTTCTCGCAACGCATTACCCAAGTTGTTATAGGCATCAGCATAGTTGGGCTGAATTTCAAGTGTTTTCTGATAGATCTGGACAGATTCCTCTAACTTTTCTTGGTCTATGAGTACGACACCCAAGTTATTGTAAGCCTCTACACGATTGGGTTGAATTTGAATAGCTTTCTGATATGCCTCAATGGCTTCTTCCATCCGCTCTTGGCTGTGAAAAGCATTCCCCAGATTGTAGTAGGCCTCCCCCTGATTGGGTTGAATACGGATGGCTTGCTGATATGCCTCAATGGCGTCATCAATTCTGCCTTGATTTGTAAACACGATGCCTAAGTTATTATAAGCCTCCCCCTGATTGGGCTGAATTTGAATAGCTTTCTGATATGCCTCAATGGCTTCTTCCATCCGCTCTTGGCTGTGAAAAGCATTCCCCAGATTGTAGTAGGCCTCCCCCTGATTGGGTTGAATACGGATGGCTTGCTGATATGCCTCAATGGCGTCATCAATTCTGCCTTGATTTATAAACACGGTGCCTAAGTTATTATAAGCATCAGCATGGTTGGGTTGAATTTGTATAACTTGCTGATATGCCTCAGTAGCCTTCTCTAACTTTCCCTGTTCCCGCAACGCATTAGCTAAACTGTAATAAAATGGAGGTTGCTTGGAGTCTATTTCTATTGCTTGAGTAATTAAGTCAACTGCGACCGGATACTTGCCTACTTGACAGGCGATGATTCCTAGAAAATGGAAAACCTCTGCATTTTGAGAGTTGTATGTTAGTATCTGCTTACATATTTTTTCCGCTTGCGATAACTGACCTGCTTGATGAAAAGCAACAGCTTGTTGAAATTTGTCTTCAATGTCAGCGGCTGAAACAAGAAATTGTGGTTTAGGATCTCGCTGTTGTTTTTTTTTACTTCTTTCCATGTTCAGAATGTTCTTTATCCGTATGTTTGCCATATTGTGTTAGCAAAGGTCGCTTGGGGAGATCTGTCTTTCTACCAAGTTTCGGCGCCAAAACACAAAATCCCATATCATCATTCTATTAAGAATAGATCAAAGAAGACAATATCGACAATCCATCTGTGTTTTTCAGAATTGTCTTGCTGAATTAAACAGATGGAAACTTTGTTTGTTTCGCTTCTTCATGTAATATAACTCAAGTTGCGACCTAAAGCGGCAGGCGAGTCAGAAACCGAGTTTTTTTGAATCCGCATCCACGATAACGAATAAAATCTGACTTTTGGCAAGATTTCCGGAATTCCGCCGGTGAAATCTTGGTTTCTTTAGACTAGGGCTGAAACACTTATCAGCAGATGGCGAAATCCTATCATCAATTCGATCTACGGTTGGAGAAATGGATCGGTGAAACTTGTGACGTCTCATATATTGTATTCCCTCAATCGAGTATTGAGTCAAATTATGAAGAAGTTTCTGTCAATCACTTGAAGATTGATTTAGATGTTCTGTCTGATGGGATTGCAGGCATGTTGGTTGATCATTTGTTGGACAAAAAAATAAGTATCGTTTTATGTGAGTCTATAAATTTCAGTGTTCATCTTGGATGACTAGATTTAGCGGAGTGATTTATATATTTTGTGGTTATAGACTTCAACGGGATCACTATCTGGTCAAATGGTTAATTCCACTGCTGTAGTATGCGATTTTTAATTTCAGCTGAAGTTCTGATGGATCCTTTCCGCAATTATCTCTGCCGCTTCTTGATCTAGATGAAGCGGATTGACCAGCAATTTTCCTTCTTTTACCGCAGCATGACCCAGATAAATGGGGGGATTTCCGTAACGGAGATCCCGACAAATCGTCATCGCCGTCTGGCCGTTGGTTGTTTCTCTAACAGTTATCTCCAAAATAGGCAGGCTCCCTTTATCTTTTTTATCACGGATAGAGCATTGCACAGGACAATCCTGCAACCTTTGGGAAATTTTTTCAAGAATAGACCTAGCTGTTAGTGCGGACGCATCGTAAGCCCCGGAAATAAATAGACGTAGAGCAACGAGCAAAGCGATGATTTCCTCTTTTGACACTTTGAATCCGCGTCCAATTCCGTGACGTGGAATCCCTTCAAACTTTGTTCTATCAATCAAATCCGCTGGCGGATCCCAAAACTCAAGGTGATCGTCCATATCCAGCATTTGTAGGGCAGCTGAGCCGATAAGATCCCTTTTACCGCAAAGAATTCCTGTTGATTGAGGACCGCGAATTGCTTTTCCTCCGCTAAACGCGACTAAGTCAGCACCTGTAGCTGCTATTGATTTAAGATTACTTTTCGGCGGAAGTTCCGCAGCCGCATCTACCAATACTGGTAGATGGTGTTTATGGGCAATGTCCACAACCTTCCTTAGGTCTGGTTTGGATTTAGAGCTGTATACATACACGACGCCAGCAGTGTATGCATTAAAAGCCGCTTCATATTCCCATGTTTCAGTTTGTCGAACACCTGCATTGGCCGCAATTTCATCAAACCCGACTTCAACCAAATGCGCACCGGATGCACGAATAGCGTGGTCATAACCGTTACGCTGCTGGCGGGCAATGACGAATTGATCTGGAAAGTCTTGGCAATGTGGTAAAGTTTCCATCCTTTTCAGGTTATATCCGGTCAGGATTGCTGCAGTTCCTAGAGTCAAAGCGGAGGCTGCACCGGAGGTAACCAGACCTGCTTCCGTAGCGGTTGCTTCGGCAATAATCCGAGAAGCGGAAGCTTGAAGCTGTTCTAAAGGCACCGACGCACGGGCAGCTTCAGTAAATGCCGCTAATGTTTCCTGATTCATCGGTGCACCACCAAGACGTGTTACCGCACCAGAAGCATTAATAATTGGTGTAATTCCGAACTCTTGATAGATTCCCAATTTTTTTAACCTCATAATTGTTATTTAGGATTTCATTTCTAAAATGATAAACTTAGGCCGTTGGTGATTTCGAGGTCGTGTCTGGCGATTCTAGTAGGTGGCTGACTATCATAGCGGAGATTTAATCTGACTGTGAACTGAATCTGATCTGTTATGCGAAAGCCAATGTCACCTTCAACGAGAATGCGGAAATCTTCCCTGTGACTCGGGTTTATCTGAAAGTAGCCTGTTGTGGCTGAGGAAATCCAATCGTCAATCTGCCAGATAATGGTGGAATAATTCGTCGATCTCATAATATCAGAATTGATTTGGCCCAACTCGGCATCATCAATCAACTCGTTTTCCCACATGGCCCCTGTTCCAGTATATAGACGGATCTTTGGATTATCACCAGGTGAGAAAAGAGCTATACGCAATCCACCGCCCGCAAGATTTCGGTCCTTCAATAAAATTGATTCGCTGAATTGCTTTTGTACAAACGATTCAAGCATAAAAATGTTCGTGATGTGCCGGATTCCACGAAGATGAAACATCCCTTTGTTTATAAATGCTTGGTCATCCTTTCTTAGAAATTGGAGATTTCCAACACCGAAGGCGTGATAATTGTGAATGATGTAATCAGAGCGGATTTGTGCCCGAAGCGTCCGCATATCCGTATTACCTGAGTGGTGGGAAAAACTAAGCCTGACATTGTTGTAGAATCCTTGGTCTTGATTCAGTTGCTTAATGGTTTCCGACGTGAAAACATTCACTTGAGCCAATGTGGATTTCAGTAGTAAAAGTGTCAACGTGATAAACAAAAAAAATCTGATTTTAATCATGCGGGATTTTTTTTAGATCAAACCTTTGCTCTTGAGTAAAGCAAAGAATGCCATGAGGACACTGGATTCCTAACTGTTTAAAACAAAAATAAAGGGCTGATTATATTATAAAGCTACCATCTTTTGTTTCTACTTATTGTTCAAACAACAAGCTTAATCAGCCCTATACCGGAGACCAATTATATTTTAGGGATATCAACAGCAACTTCTTGTCCCAATTGATGCGATCGGAAAATACCATCCATAATCATATTAGTTGTTAATACACCTTCAGGTGGAATAAGTGAGGGCCCATTCGTTTTTACTGCTTCACGAAATGCAATCATCTGGGCTTCCCAAACGTCCACGCTTGGTAGTCCGGAGAAGTGGACGTCAACCATTTCTTCTTGCTGCCAGCTTTTACCGGCATCTTTAACTTCTACTGTTAGTCCTTCTGCGTCCGCCAGTTCTTGGATCTGGTCAGTCATTTCATCGACATGAACGATTGGACCTCCAAGTGAAATTCCAGCTTGTTTCCCTAAAAAAAAGGTCCCACCCAGTGAATTTTGGTGTACTGCCCATGAGGTTTTGAATAGCATGACGCGACCGTCTTCAAATCGAACGAAAGCGGCTCCAAACTCTTCCACATCCATATCCTTCCAGCGTGGGTTTTGTTCCGCCAGATAATCTGCCGTAATTGCTGAGACACGAACTGGTGTGGGATATCCCATCAGGTATAGTGCATTATGCATGTTATAAATGCCAATATCTACAGTTGCTCCCGCACCGGCGGTTTTCTTGTTAGTGAAAGTGCCTCCAGGAATGCCACGTCGTCGCGTATCACACGTTTCGGCATAATAGATGTCTCCGGTAATACCAGCGTCTACCAGTTTTCGGGCAAATTGCAGGTTTGCGGAGAAAGTACTATGAATTCCAATCTGCAAAATTTTACCAGATGCCTTGGCGGCTTTGACCATTGCTATTGCGTCCTCGAGTGTCGCTGCCATCGGTTTCTCGCAAAAAACGTGTTTTCCTGCATTGAGAGCCGCCACGGTAGGGGCTCTATGTGCCTGGTTATATGTGCAGACACTGACGGTATCAATCTCGTCGAATTCGAGCATCTGCTCAACGCTTGTAAACGCATGTTGCTTTGGCACACCCCACTCCTCAGCAGCTTGGATTGCTTTGTCCTCAAAAATATCACAAACCGCGACAAGCTCAAAACCACCGGCTTTTTCGTAAGCACTACGATGTGCGCGTGATATGCCACCAGTACCGACAATACCCACCTTAATTTTTTCCATTAGGATTCATTCACCTCAAACAGATTGATTTATGGATTTGATTATCCCACTTCCTCGTTTCTGTTGTCAATCTGTATTATGGGTGGCTTGAACTTGATGATATCCTGATATTCTGATAAAATAAAGATTGTCGTCATAGCTGAATGAAGGAGAGTACCATAGTATCTTTTAAACAAGATGAATCCGGTCAGACCTCGGCATCCCATTTTATTCTCCGCGTTTTAATTTTTGGTTCCCTCCTGATTGCTTTGAATTGCTATTGGATCGTCTCAGCAGAAAACCGTATTGTTTGGGAAATCACCGATTTTTCTGTTTTTCCAACCGTTCTTTTCACGTTCTTCGCCTTAGCGGGTGTTAATCTGTTATTGAAACGGTCATTCAAAAACCTGGCCCTGCGCAACTCTGAAGTTGCGACTTCATACATCATGGTTTCTGTGGCTACAGCGATGGCTGGTCACGATATTACCCGCCAACTGGTACCGTTGATGGCTAATCCGTTTTGGTACGCTACGCCTGAAAACGAATGGGAAGAACTTTTCTTTCGCTATTTGCCAACTTGGTTGACTGTTCCGAACAGGCGAATACTGCAAGGATACTTTGAAGGGAATGAAAATTTTTGGCAAGCACAATATATCAATGCTTGGCTAATTCCCATATTGGCCTGGACCGGTTTTGTGGTTGTGCTCTTGTTTGTCATGTTGTGTATTAATATTGTGATACGAAAGCAGTGGGTTGAACATGAGAAACTCAGTTATCCTTTAACTATTATGCCTGTTGAGGTAATTGCTAACACACCTAAACTCTTTTCCAACAAACTCATCTGGCTTGGATTTACCATTGCCTTTGCCCTCGAAATTATCGCTGGACTCAACTATCTCTTTCCATCTATCCCACCATTAAAAATCAAGTATGTAGTTCCCACGGCTGTTAGACCGTGGAACGCAATGAACTGGGGATTTGCTATTTATGTCTATCCTTTTGCGATAGGGTTGGGTTACTTGATGCCGTTAGATCTCTCGTTGTCTCTTTGGTTCTTCCTGCTAACATGGAAATTGCAACCGGTTATTCTAACTACACTTGGGTTGACAACAGCAGTTGGCCTATTGAATGAACAGCGTGCTGGCGCGTGGATTGGTATTGGAGTAATTGCGTTATGGACTAGTCGGAAACACATAATGAGTGTCATTGGAGGTTTGTTTAGCAAAAAAGCGAATGGTGAGCTTTACAATTTAGCAGTATTCGGAATGATTTTTGGTACGGCCATCATGGTACTGTTTTGGTATAAGGCAGGCCTCTCACCATGGGTCGCCATTAGTTATTTCGCTATTTATTTTATCTTATGCATCGGAATGACCCGAATGCGGGCGGAACTTGGCCCTCCAACACACGAGCTGCATAATGCTCACCCAGATCGTCTTATGGTTGGGTTTCTGGGAACGAGAACCATTGGTGCTGCGAATTTAACCAATACGACACTTCTATCTTGGCTTGCTTATGGTTACCGTTGCCACCCCATGCCACATCAACTTGAAGGATTCAAGATCGGATCTCACTTTAACATTCGTCATAGCCGACTTGTGATAGCGATAATTGTTGCTTCAATTATTGGCACATTTTTGTCAATCCTGTTTCATGTTTCGTTATATCATAGATTTCAGTTTGCTAGGTGGGGCATTGGTGAATTCAATCATTTGAGAAGCCGGATTCTGTTTCCCAAAGGTCCAAATTTTCAGGTTATTCAACAGGTGGGAATTGGGTTCTTCATCACGGCTATCCTCACCGTATTGAAGCGCAGATTCATTTGGTGGCCCTTCTACCCGGTTGGATATGCTGTAGGTAAAGGTTGGGCTATGACATGGCTGTGGTTCTCAATTTTTTTGGGATGGTTAGTCAAACGACTCCTTTTCGCTGGTGGCGGTGTCAAATACTATCGGATGATGTTACCATTTTTTCTGGGATTTATTTTCGGCCAATTTACGGCGGGTAGTCTTTGGAGTCTCATTGGGATTATCCTCGGTAAGAACGTATATACTATGTTTCCGTAAGAAATTAGTGTCACTTATCCAATTCGCTACATAAATCATTTTTCCTAAGTGCCGAATTAAATACGATACAATGGAATCTTAGCCTCCAAATGTTTTTTCTTGACACTTTCATTAGTTTCTGAGACAATGAAAACTGCATTTCTCTTACTTAATTGCTAAGAAACAGCTAAGAAGAATGAAGGATTAAAATATATCGTGTTATTCAAACTGTTTTCGTTAATATCTTTAATTCTGTCGCTGGGATTTGCAGTCGATATCGTGGTTGGAAACACGTTGATATTCGGGCGTGGTGGCGATTCTGTTGGCCTTGATCCTGCTCATGAGGAGGATGGTGAGTCCTTTAAAGTCTGTGAGAATATTTACGATACCTTGGTTCAGTATGCAGAAGACAGTACCAATATTCAGCCGGCTCTGGCTGAGTCCTGGGAGACCTCGGCAGATGGCTTAGTCTGGAGGTTTCATCTCCGCCACGGTGTCAAATTTCATGATGATACAGACTTTAATGCGGATGCTGTTTTGTTTTCACTTAACCGTCAGCATCAAAACGAACACCCATTTCACAAAGTTGGTGGTCCCTATATCTATTGGACAGACAGTGGTTTGGCTGGAAAAGTTGACCAGATTACGGCCGAAGACGCATACACTGTTCGGATTGTTCTCAAAAGTTCCTACGCCCCTTTTATTTATGCCTTGGCCATGCCTCCGTTTTCTATTGTTAGTCCAACCGCTGTCCGCAAGTGGCGGGAAGATTTTACCAATCATCCGGTTGGTACCGGTGCCTTTGAATTCGTGCGGTGGGATCGAAACGACAAAGTGGTTCTGCAAGCTCATCAGGACTACTGGGCCGGCCGGCCCAAGATAGATCAGCTCATCTTTCGTTCGATTCCCGATAATTCGATTCGGTTGCTGGAACTTCAGAACGGCAGCATTCAGGTCATGGAATTTCCCAATCCCGATGATATGGTTATTATCCGCAGTGATCCCAATTTACGGGTGATTGAACAACCGGGAATGAACGTTGGATATCTGGCCATGAATTTTGATAAAGCCCCCTTTGACAATCGTCAGATTCGGTTGGCTATTAATCATGCTATAAACAAGAATGATATTATCGGTCAATTGTATCAGGGCATGGGGATTCCAGCTAAGAATCCGATTCCTCCAACCATGTGGAGCTATGATGAGACCACCATCGATCACTCTTATAATCCGGAACTGGCCAAGAAGCTATTAGCCGATGCGGGGTATCCGGACGGTTTTGAAACCGAGCTGTGGGCGTTACCGGTTCCACGACCTTATATACCGGACGGCAACGCACTGGCGGTTGCCATTCAATCGGATCTTCGGCGTGTAGGTATTGACACCAAAATTATCACTTACGATTGGGGAACGTACCTAGAGAAAACCAAGAATGGTGATCACACTATGGCCATGCTGGGTTGGTCAGCTGATTTTGCTGATCCGGACAACTTTTTTTATTATTTGCTGAGTAAGAATTCGGCCAGAAAGCCAGCGGGAAATATTGCCTTTTATAGAAGTGACGAGATGCAGGAGATTTTAGATCAAGCTCGTTCAGCAACGGATTTGGCGACACGAACCAAACTCTATAAGAGAGCACAGGCAGTCTTCAATCATGACGTGCCCTGGGTGCCTTTAGCGCATGCCAAGCAGATGCTGATTATCCATAAACAGGTTAAGAATGTGAAGCTCCATTCGACAACATTCAAGTATTTCCGATGGATTTCTCTGGATTGATAAGTGTAAGACAAAAGGGGATATGGATGACAATGAAAAACTGGATGAAAGACGCAACAGTTCCGCTGTTAGCTTTGATGTTGTTGGGTATACTCCTGTCAACTGAAGCAGCAATCGATAAAGGCTCGATTGTTGGGATTTGGCTGTTTGATGAAGGCAGCGGTAATAAAGCCAAAGATTCATCCGATAACGGAAATCATGGCAATCTGGTTAACAAGCCTGAATGGGACAATGACGGGAAATTTGGCAAAGCATTGTCGTTTGAGACAGCCAAAAGCAGTTATGTGCTTGTCCCCCTATCTCATTCCAATTCAATAACTGTGGCTGCTTGGGCCAAGTATACAGCTCTGCCAACTGCCAATATCGGGCTATTCCACGCGCAGGCTTCCGAGGATCAAGGCGGCGATCCGAATACCAAGATTGTTGGTATTTGGGTTGAAAATTCGAAAACGCTATGGGGGCGTTTAATTGGGCCCGATAAGGCCAGGAAAAATTTCCCCAAAACTAAATCTCTGGATGCCAAAAAATGGTATCATATTACGGTAACCGCCGATGCCAAAACGAAGAAAGGCAAGCAGTATGTGGATGGGAAACTCATTAGCGAAATCGACTATACGGGCAAACTGATGGATTTCGCCTTTGCTAAAATTGGTAGGCAGGGAACAGAAACTTGGGAAGGCTCGATTGATGAAGTTGCTATTTTTGATCAACCACTTACCAAAGCTGATATTGAGAAAGTGATGCAGGGGTTGGAACAGGTGCTTGCCGTATCGTTCAAGGGAAAACTTACCTCCATCTGGTCACGTCTCAAAATTACTGATTAATCAGCCAATAATTCTAAGATTGCCAGGGATTTAATGTTTGATTGTTTACATTTTTCATCGCTTTTTGTCAATCTCGGTTTCTCTGTTCGGAGTATCGCTTCTGGTGTTTTTTATGGTCCATTTAATTCCGGGCGATGCAGCATTGGCGATTTTAGGCGAACGAGCGACCGAGGAGTCACTGGCGAAGTTGCGTCAGGAGATGGGGCTGAATCTGCCCCTCTATCAGCAGTATGGTAAATATTTGTGGGATCTGATACACTTTAATCTTGGCCGGTCATTTCGAACCAACCAACAGGTAGTTGATGACCTTGTACGTTATTTTCCGGCAACGTTTGAGTTGACTTTGGCTGCTATGGTATTCGCTGTTTTCTTTGGCATTGGTGCTGGAATTCTTGCTGCCGTCAATCGCGGGAAATTGTGGGACTATACAGCAATGATTGGATCGCTGGCTGGGATTTCGATGCCAATATTTTGGCTCGGTCTGATGTTGATTCTGTTACTTTCTTACACGTTTCCGATTTTTCCCAGTTCTCAACGGATTGATACGGTACTTGATCTGCAGATTCAGCATCGTACGAATTTTTATCTGATTGATACGTTGATAGCGGGGGATTTTGAAGCTTTCAGAAATGCTTTATGGCACTTGATTTTACCAGCGGTAACATTGGGCACTATTCCGCTAGCCATTATTGCGCGGATGACGAGATCTAGCTTGCTTGAGATATTGAACCAGCAGTATATTACCACGGCTCATGCCAAGGGGCTACGTTACTCTGTTGTGATTTTGAAGCACGCGTTGAAAAATAGCATGATTCCGGTTTTGACCGTTATCGGTCTTGAATTCGGGTATCTGCTTGGTGGTGCCATTTTGACGGAGCATATTTTTTCTTGGCCGGGACTTGGTTCTTGGTTGTACGCGGCGGTTAATGCACGGGATATCCGTCCGATTCAAGGCGGGGTATTGTTTGTCGCCGGCATTTTCATGGTAATTAACTTAGTTGTTGACCTGCTTTATGCTTATTTTAATCCGCAGATACGGATTGCCAATCAGGCGGTATGAGCAATCATCACCAGCTTTTTTGGCGTCGTTTGTCGCGCCAGAAGTCAGCTGCAATTGGTGCGAGTATTGTTCTCTTTTTTATATTTACGGCGATGTTTGCACCGGTAATTGCAACATATGACCCGCGCCAAGCTGATATAAGTTCGCGTCTTCAGGGTTGGTCAGTCAACCACTTTTTCGGTACCGATAAGGTCGGCCGAGATGTTTTTAGCCGTGTTGTTTATGGCTCGCGAATCTCGATTAAGATCGGTTTAATCGCCATGACCTTTTCGATATCCGTTGGTACACTGTTTGGCACAATCGCTGGTTATTATGGTGGGCGGCTGGAAAACGTGATTATGCGTTTGATGGACATGATGCTGGCCTTGCCGAGCATATTGTTGGCCATGGTGATTGTTACCATTTTGGGGCGAGGCTTGACCAATGCGATTATTGCCGTTTCTATCGTCTATATTCCGCAATACGCACGAATCCTGCGAGGATCGGTACTGGAAGTACGCGAACAGGATTACGTTATGGCAACTCGAGCGATTGGAGCCGGCGATTTCTGGATTTTAAGGAAGTCGATTCTGCCAAATTGTTTGGCTCCCCTAATTGTACAAGCGACACTTGGCATTGGAACTGCGATTCTAGATGCGGCGGGGCTCAGTTTTCTTGGCCTTGGTGCTGAGATTGGTGAGCCGGAATGGGGCGCGATGTTAAGCGAAAATCGTTCCTTAATTCGTATTGCGCCATGGGCAGTGATGATGCCTGGGATCGCTATTTTTCTAACTGTTCTGGGGTTTAATCTATTGGGTGATGCGCTTCGCGATGTTCTGGATCCAAAACTTGAAACTTAGGAAATTGGGAAAGAGGAAACTAACATTTTGAAAAAAGCGATAATGTACGTTACTTTGGTAGCTTTGGTTAGTTTTGTCATGACACCTTTAATATCAGCAGAGATTACGCCAAAAGATTCGAAGGAACTCGGCAAGCCAACCAGAGTCATCATGATCAAACCCGGTCAAACGTTGGCAGATTTGGCACAGGAATATTTCGGTGACCGAAAACAGTATAAACAATTTTTGGAATACAATGTCATCACAGATATTAACTCGGTAAGACCGGGAGATATGATACGGGTGCCTGTTCTTCCGTCGGCGGAACTTCAAGATCAGGATTTTCAATCCGCGACCTCCGTATTGGCGTCCAACATCATTCATAAACGTGTTAATGATGTTACTGAAATCGTTACTGTGCAGGTCGGTGAGACACTGGCAGATTTGGCACAGAAATATTTCGGTGATCGGGGAAAGTATAAAAAGTTTCTGGAATATAACGACATTGCTAACCTGAATACAATAAAGGCTGGTGACCAGTTGCAGGTTCCTATTTCGGGCAATGTAGCAACTTCTACCAAGCAACCAGAACCACAAGAGCCAACTCAATCTTCGAGTTCACCGAAGGTAGAAACTAAGCTCGATGAAACTAAAGCAGCAACTCCTGTAAAAGTCGAATCATCTGTTCAAAAGGATGTCGAACCTACTGATAACATCCTTAAGGAAATAAGGGAGATAAGACAGGTTCTTAGAAATTTAGGATCTGCTGGTCTGGTGGAAGAGGAACTGGAAGAAACAGCTGAAGAACTCGCTCCACCAACAGGTGTTAGGGTTTTTGATGTACCGAACGATGCAGGAAAAGGGCTTAGCACGAAAGGGGCTGTCAGCAAATTTAAAGGGGGTAATATAATTGTTACGTGGGCTGAATCTTCTAGCGGTGCTGTCACCGGTTATCATGTTTTTCGTAAGCAATTACCAGATGGTGATTTTGAACAAATAACAAAAAAGGCGGTGAAGGCAGGGGAAACCAAAAAGAATGTCTTGGCTATTCTGCCGAGCTATGATAGGGAGTTTTCACCTGATTACACGAGCCTTGGTTTTTACGCTGATAAAGCTACAACCGATGTTCCATACGTCTATAAGGTTGCGGCTGTTGGAGAAGCAGGCATAATTTCGGAGTCTAGTGAATCTGAAGAAATTAAAGCTGTTGGCAATCTGATTGCGACAACAAAAATTTCTGAATTACTGGGTCTTATCTTAGTTGCGGCAGTGACATTATATTTTATTGATAAAGCGCAAAGCGGACAGGACATGTTTATTCGCCGAATTCCCGCCCTTGACGCCTTTGAGGAAGCTATTGGTCGTTCAGCTGAGATGGGGCGACCAGTGATGTTCATTCCTGGTAACGATGACGTCTATAAATCCTCATCAATAGCCGCTATCAATATTTTTGAAGGTGCTGCCAATTACGCGGTGGTTATGCAGTCTCACATCATGTCACCTAATCAGCAAGCAGTTGTCAATCAGGTATTAAGCAATTCCCTCAGAAACATCTTTTTATATGCAGGAAGACCGGATTTATACGATGAATATGACGTGCATTTTGAAACAACCGATCAACTCGCTTATGCTTCCGCTGTCGCTGGGAGCATGCATCGTGAAAATCCAGCGGCAATATTTATTCAAGGTGATTTCGGCGCTGAGTCCTTGATCTACGCGGAGAATGGCAATGCCGTCGGAGCAATTCAAATCGCTGGAACAGATAACGAGAAACAACTTCCGTACTTTGTTGTTGCTTGTGATTACACTCTCCTGGGTGAGGAATTATACGCAGCAGGTGCCTATATCAAAAAGGATCCGATTCAAATCTGTACGTTAAAAGCGCAGGACGTACTGAAACTAGCCGTATTTGCTTGCCTAATCATAGGTTCTCTGCTGGCGCTATCTGGATCCTCCAACATCATATTAGACTTTTTCACGCAAAGATGGTTTGAGGTAATTTCATGAGGCGATCGTTACCGGTAATCTTGTGCAGCACCATTGGTGTTCTGATGTTACTGCAGTACTTTATTCCTCATCAGTTGTCACAGGCATTTTTTGAGCGTACATTAAAAATGAACCAGATTATTGCAATCTTTGCCCTGATGGTGGCATTGGTCAGCGTACCCCGCAATCATATCAGAAGAATCCGCGTAAGAGGTGAAAACTGGCAATATAGTATTATTCTCCTTGTCGGCTTTTCCCTGCTTCCAATTGCCGCCATCATTGATAATGGGTTGGGATTTTTTACAGGAAAAATTAAAATTGACGGCCTTGTTTTTGACTGGATATATGTTAATGTTCAAATTCCATTAGGTAATACGGTTTTCGCCATGCTGGCATTTTATATTACTTCAGCTGCCTATCGTGCTTTTCGGGCTCGAACTTTTGATGCTGCAATTCTCTTAACGGCTGGAATCATCGTGTTACTGGCAAATGCACCTCCCACGGATATGTACATATGGAGCAACTTTTCGTCGATCAGGAACTGGATATTAGAGACACCAAGCGGTGCCGCCCAACGTGCCCTCTTACTTGGACTGGGACTAGGAGCAGTCTCCCAGTCATTGAGGATTCTACTTGGTATCGATCGTTCCTGGTTGGGAGGATAAGGACACAAAAATGCTAGAACGTTTAATGGCGCTTGATCGTCGAATCATCTTCTTAGCACTACTTGTTGTTGTGGTCGTACCGACACTGCTCAAAGTCAGTTTCCCAATGAGTTCCATCACGCCAAGTACTCAAGCCGTATATGACGAGATCGACGGTCTTGAACCCGGTTCATGTGTCTGGATTGCTTTGGACTATACGCCTCCGGCGATGGCTGAGTTACAGCCTCAGTTGAAAGCGATTTTGCATCATTGCTTTGCCAAGGATATTAAGGTACTGGGCATGAACCCGCTAATTGCTGAATCCGCCCCGCTTGGCATGAAAGAATTCAGGACGATTGGTGGAGAACACAATAAAATAGAAGGGATCGATTACGTTTATCTTGGGTATAGCCCGGGGCAATTGTCTGTGATTCTTGGCTTGGCTAAGGATATGGGAACTGCGGGATATACGACAGATATGAATGATATCCCACTTTCAGACCTCCCGATGATGAAAGAGATCAAGAATTATGATGACGCGGATTTGCTTATTGCTGTAGCCGCCTTCAAAACGCCGGGATACTGGGTTCAATTCGTCGGTGATAGATTCGGTGTTAGGGTGTCTGTGGGAGTTACGAATGTGATGTATACTGCTATGTTTCCTTACCTCAGCTCGGGACAACTTAAAGGGGCTTTGCCTGGACTACAAGGGGCAGCTGAATACGAACAACTGATTAGAAATGCTGGGTATTGGGTCGCAGGTGGACCGGCACAACCAGGCATGAGTATTCAGTCCATTGTACACTACGCTTTAGTTCTTCTTCTTATACTTTGTAATGCCGGATATTTCGTCACCAGACATAGGGAAAGAAAAACGATGGAACAAAGACAAACGGAAGCCGCAAAACAATCTATGGGGTTAGAATAAGTATGGAATTACTAGGAATTTGGGTTGCAGCAATTCTAACGCTATGTATTTTTAGCTTTTTGTATAAGGATAATCCGGCCTATGACGTTGCTCAAAATCTATTTGTTGGATTAACATTAGGGTACGTACTGGTTGTCAAAGTATTGAAAGAAGGCATCTTTGGTGTAATCAAAGACCAGTTCTTTGCAACAGGAACCTGGACCATCCAGCCGGATATTACTACTATTGTTTCGTCGGTTATTGCCATATTGCTAGGGTTACTTTTCTTTAGTTCATATGTTCCAAAATGGTCTTGGTTAGTTACTATCGTGTTGGCTTTAACCATCGGTTGGGGATCTGGGATTGTTATATCAGCGGAACTTTCGAGTAAAGTCTACGCGCAAGTAACTTCAACTATCTTAGATTTTCAAGGCTTCTCTGAGAAAGAATTCTTCTCTGGCAGTAAATCTCAAGTCAACACGGTTCTGATGCTGGTTGGTGTCATCTGTACGTTAACCTATTTCTTTTTCTCCGTTGAACACAGAGGCGTACCAGGTAAGCTAGCCAAAATCGGGGTTATCTTTATTATGATTAGCTTCGGTGCCAGTTTTGCTAATGCCGTGGCTGGACGTGTCACACTTCTGATTGGCCGCATGACTTTTTTGCTGGGCGATTGGCTCCATTTAATTTAGAGGAGAAGGCATTTATCCGTATATCGGTTGGGACAACCCATAAAATGTTGAGAGGGATTGGCGAGAATCGTTAAAACTATATCGTGACGTTCTTAGTATGAGGTTGGTGGCAGAATTCGAGGGATCGTCTCCCGAGCGACAGATAGTTCTGCCGGACATTTGGTGATGGTTTGCATATGGAACTTTTCGATGTTTATGAAGGAAGTCCAAAACCGGAAGATAATGTTCCTAACGATCCCATTTTTCATTTTGCTTTAGCTGTCGATTATGCCCGAGCTGCTGTGGAACATGTTCGAATTGCTGGATGTGAAATTATAGTCGAGCCGATAGGTGTAAATCTAAGTGGTTTGAATGTTACACTCGCTTTTTTAAAAGGACCGAGCGGTGAATCAATTGAATTTTTCCAGACGTACTGATTGATGATCTTAGTGACCAATGATGATGGAGTTGAGTCAGCGGGAATGAAGGTGTTGGCAACCGCCTTGGAAACACTTGATTCGGTCTATGTGGTTGCGCCAGACCGTGAGCGGAGCGCAGTTGGTATGGCCATTACGCTTCATCATCCCTTACGTGCCAAACAGGTAGGAGACCGTTTTTATGCCGTTGATGGGACGCCGGTCGATTGTGTCGATTTGGCTATTGCGCAGCTCTTACCCGAAAGTCCTAAATTGGTTGTCTCTGGTATCAATCACGGCGACAACTTGGGACATGATCTTCACTTCTCAGGAACAGTAGCAGCTGCCCGAAAAGCTGCCTTGCTTCATATTCCGGCTATTGCCTTTTCCATGACTTCTAGCAGGAAATATCATTATGAAACAGCCATCAAATATGCTGTTCAAATCGTTGAAAGAGTAGCTGATCAAGGTATTCCCGATGGGATTTTGTTAAATGTCAATATCCCCAACCTTGAGGTTTCAGATGTTCAAGGGATAAAAGTCACCCGACAGGATTTGGGAACATACAGCGCAAACGCTATTGAGCGAAAAGATCGAACCGGGAATCCTTACTATTGGATTGGTGGTGACCGGTTGGCAACCGATCAACGACCGGATACGGATCTGAACACCCTCAAGAACCGTTTTGTTTCAATCACGCCGGTACAACTTGATCAGACCGCCTATGATCACCTCGATATGGTAAAAGATTGGTTTAACTGTTAATGGAACGGATCGTATCCTGTCTGAGCTTGATTTTTAAAGGAGGCTTGATTGGGATTGCCAATATCATTCCCGGAGTTAGTGGTGGAACCATGGCTATGGTTCTGGGGATCTACGAACGTATGATCCGGTCATTGAACTGCATTGGAATCAGTACGGTCAGAGAATTCTTGTCCTTCAAAATTACGGGTATCCGTCAAGAGTGCCAACGAATCGATATTGGGTTTCTGTTTTTGATTGCTGTTGGCGCGGCAATGGCAATCGTGACGACGTCGAAACTGATTGTTTTGCTGATAACTGAGCAACACGATCCAACATATGGGTTCTTCTGCGGTTTGATTCTATTGTCCATTCTCACGCCGCTGAGAATGATGAAACGGTTCCATTTTTATCAACTGATTCCGCTTTCGTGTGCCATCGTACTAACGGTTGGATTGACTATCAGTATGGGTGGTGAAAAAACATTGGAGAAGGAGAAACAGAAATACAAAATCGAACAGCTGCAAGAAAATCTGGGCGGTCAGGATATGGATAGCCGAACAGACCGATCGGTTGGTCGGTTGGCGTATCTGTTTATCGTGGGGTCAATCGCAATTTCGGCCATGATTTTGCCGGGTATCAGCGGATCGTTTGTCATGTTGCTCTTTGGAGTTTATTTTGAGGTTTTGTTAGCTATTAACAATCGGGATTTGACACTGCTCATTACTTTTGCCATCGGTTGTGGGCTGGGACTTCTGGCTTTTACCCGCTTGCTTCATTTTCTGCTGGAACAGTATTATGATCTCACAGTGTCTTTTCTGGTTGGACTCATGCTGGGGTCGTTGTACGGTTTATGGCCATTCCGCGAATTTGAGGTGGTGAATAGTCAACGAATCGACTTTGCCCATGTTTTGCCGGGGGTCAACACCAATCTGGCAATTACGTTTGTCGCCTTTCTGCTTGGGTGTGTGATTATCCTGCTATTTTATTGGTTTGAAAAGCTAAATCAGCGGACATAATGCCATATTTTAGGTGTCGTAAGACTCGACTTTAGTAACAACGGACTGCTCTGAGAAAAAGTGAAAACAATCGGTTTTTTTGTCAACACCACCAAGGAGAAGGCGCTTGAAGTTGTTCCGGCAACCGTTGCCTGGTTACGGAAAAAGGGGGTTGAGTCGTTGATTGCCGACGATGAGGCCGATGCTGTTGGAATCCGGAAAGTAGGGTGCGATCGGGATACTGTTGTTGGCCGGTCTGACCTGATACTGGTTTTGGGTGGTGATGGCACGCTATTGAACGCGGTGCATACGCCGCGTATCGAAAACGTACCGATTCTGGCTGTCAATATTGGGCATCTCGGTTTCCTGACAGATGTTTCGCTGGATGAACTTTATCCGGCGCTTGAGCGGGTTCTAGAGGGTAATTATGAGATTGATACCCGAATGATGTTGGAGGCAAGACTTGACAGCACAGATGACCAATCTGGTGTGGAAAGTTATTTTGCGCTTAACGATGTTGTTATTCGGCACAATACGCGCTTAATCGAACTCGAAACGCAAATTGACGCTGAACCGTTCATTACTTATAATGCCGATGGTTTGATTATGGCTACGCCCAGTGGATCTACTAGCTATTCGCTTTCAAGTGGCGGTGCCATTGTTGAACCTCATCTAGATGCGATCCTGCTGACACCGATTTCACCGCATTCCTTGACAATGAGGCCGTTTATCGCCCACGGCGATTCCGAAATAAAAGTGACAGTTAGGTCAAACTATGGAGACGTCAATCTACTGGTAGATGGGCCTCGTACTATGTTATTGGTTAGTCCGGGGGCGTCTATCCGTATTTGTAAAGCGGACAAAAAAATCCAGTTGATTCGGTCGCAACGACGTAGTTACCATGAAGTTCTTCGAACAAAGTTGATGCTTGGTGAAGGGATTAAACGGTCGGAATGACAAAAATAAGTGGCCATACGAAGATTGTTGGTATTATCGGAGATCCAGTGCAGCATAGTCGATCGCCGCAAATGCATAATGCCGCCATTGCGGAACGGAAACTGGATTACATCTACGTGCCATTTCATGTCAGATCGGGAGAGTTACGGGAAGCAATTGAAGGTTTCAAGGCACTTAACGTACTTGGTGTCAACGTGACTATCCCACACAAGCGGGCGGTGATGTCGATTCTTGACGACGCTTCACGTGAGGCAACGTTGATTGGTGCGGCTAACACCCTGATATTCTGTGACGGAAAGGTTTATGGTGATAATACGGATGCTCAAGGATTTCTGCAGGCAATGGCTGAGGAAGGAATTGATGTTCCGGTGGGAGGATCCGCCGTGGTGTTAGGAGCAGGAGGTGCCGCGCGCGCGGTCGTAGTAGCTTTGGCGCTTTCCGGTTTGAACTTAATTACAATTGCTAATCGAACTGAATGGAAGGCAAATCAGTTAGAAAAAGAACTAGCGCCCACATCGGAAACGGCAATCTCGGTTGTTGACTTGGCATCCAGTCAACTCAACGCAGCAATCCATTCAGCTGATCTGTTGGTCAATACGACCTCAGTTGGCATGAAGGACACCGATCAGTTGTTGATTGATCTGGATTCACTTAGTCCCGATACTACTGTCTATGAAATTGTGTATACGTCACCGGAAACACCATTACTTCGAATTGCTAGAGAGAAAGGATGCCAAACAATCGGTGGAATTGGGATGTTGGTGCACCAAGGTGCAATTGCTTTTGAAAAATGGATTGGTATCGTACCTAATGTTGAGACGATGCGCATCGCCTTGGAACAAGCCCTCTACCCAAAAGAATTGTAGGTTCAGATTATGGAAAACAAAGAGACAGCGTCAATCAAGGTTGATATTTTTAATTCGCAGTATACTGTGAGGGTTCCTGAGAATCTAACTGAAGCCGATATTCGTGAAGTTGCCAGTCAGGTTGACCAAATGATGCAGCAAGTCAGCGGCAAAGGTTATGATCAGGCTAGCACAGCCATCTTGGTGGCGCTCAGGTTGGCACAACAGACTCGGGAAGATCGGCTTCACCTTGATTCTCAAATAGGCCGCCTAGTTGAACGAATCGATCAGAATTTGGAATTACTATCCGATCAAGATGCGGCCAGTGTTGTTTCTGATCAGGAATCAGAAACAACACCGGATACCGATTCAAACCCGTCAGCCCCTCAGATTCCTTTCTAAATGAGCGTTGAAGATCAGGTTCAGCAATTCCGGAAAAAATTCAACCGGATTAAGGTTGAGGTGCAAAAAAGGATTATTGGACAGGATGACGTTGTTGAAGGTATCCTGATCTGTCTTTTTGCCAATGGTCATGCCCTAATCGAAGGTGTACCGGGATTGGGCAAGACGCGGATGGTTCAGACGTTGAGCGAGGTGCTGGATTTATCCTTCAAGCGCATTCAGTTCACGCCGGATATGATGCCGTCTGATATCACCGGAACGACAATCCTAGTTGAAGATCAACAAGGACGGAAACAGTTTCAATTCCAACCTGGCCCCATCTTTTCGCAGGTGATTCTGGCAGATGAAATTAACCGATCGACTCCACGTACCCAATCGGCTCTCCTGGAAGCAATGCAGGAACGTACCGTCACCATCGCCCGCACCACCCACAAACTGGAATCGCCGTTTTGTGTCTTTGCTACCCAGAATCCAATTGAGATGGATGGTACCTACCCCTTGCCGGAAGCGCAACTTGACCGTTTCCTTTTCAAACTGAAAATTGAATTTCCCGACCAAACTGATCTAATCCAAATTATGCAGCAAACCACTTCCGATCAGGAACCGGAAATTGAATCCGTTTGCGACGCGGGCTCAATTCTGCAGATGCAGCGATTGATCCGGCAAGTTCCAGTTGCTGATCATGTGGCTGAGTATGCATCTCAGATTGTTACTGCGACACATGCCGATCAGCCAAACGCTTCAGAAATGGCGCAGAACTACGTTGAATTGGGTGCCAGTGTTCGCGGGCTGCAGGCCATAATCCTGGCGGCGAAAATCAAGACATTACTTGATGGACGTTACAATGTAGCGACTGAAGACATTCAGTCAGTCGCTTTACCTGCTTTGCGTCACCGACTGCTTATCAACTTTGAGGGGCAGAGCGAACAGATTAGCACCGACGAGATCATCACAGACGTTTTAACAACTCAGGAAATCAGATCATGATGTCACCCTTCCAATTTTCGGCTGAAATGAATTTGGGTGTCAGCCTAATTGAAGAAATGCCGGATTCAGATCTCTGGAACTTGATACAGAGGGACTGGATTACCAGTGAAAAACGAAACCCACTGGATGTTTTCAGAATGGTTAGCTTGGCTGCAGTTCGTTCGCTTCATCCAGGATCCGAGACCATCAATCTGCTGTATGCGTTGTACCGTGGTGATTTCATCTCTATTCGGCAGTGTATCCATCAGTTCAAACGGGAACAGGAGGCACAATCCCAAAATCCGTTTCAACTTCGAAACACACAATTGGGAGCAAACGACGCGACTGAGAAATCCTTCCAACAGTTGCGTGGTTCAATGTATTATGGTGATGCTGAAGGAGCTGACGATGCGATGACCAAAATGTACCGAACCTCATCCGCGTTTGAACTTTTTGATATGCTCTTCGACTTGGCTATTCAAGACTTTAATCACCATGGTCGAAAAGTGGTTACAGCTATCCAGAGTTGGAAATTGGTTCAGGTTATCGGTTGGGAGTATTCGTTACCTGTCCTCCGTTCTCTGGCGCGCTTCTTTTGCCAACTTCCTATCAACAGCGATTGCTTCATTGAAAGTGAGAATTTGGTCTATGATGTTAGAAAAGACTGGCAATTAAATCTTCTTGGTGACGTGCGAGTCTGTGAAAATTTGGTAGATATCCTGATACAATCCAGTTTTGAAACAGCTCTCGACGACACCTTCAAAGCGATTGAAGACGGTATTCAGACGGAACTTGTCTGGAAGGCGGTACTGTCTGTAGCCTATCGGATGGATTCCAATCTGTCTCTTCCCATCTATGCCTTACGATCTCTTAATCAATTGGCTTATGACGCCAAGCAGCAATTACAAGTGTTATTTCAGTCCGTTGGTTTTGCGGCTGAGAACTGCCATCAAAATCTGAGCTACCAAAAACCAGAATGGAATTCCAGTCTGCTGGATAAGTTGTTACTGCAGTCAATTGGGAGTTAATTCCCTACCCTTGACAGTTACTATGGTTCTATGTTAAAACTTTTTTGGTTTGAGTTGCATAGATGGTTGCGTCCCGACAGGGATGAGGAAAGTCCGGGCTCCGTAGGGCGGGATGCTGGATAACATCCAGGAGCGGTAACGCTATGGAAAGTGCAACAGAGAGTAGACTACAATGCAACCGCATTGTACAGGTGAAACGGTGCGGTAAAAGCGCACCAGTCTCAATGGTGACGTTGAGAGCTAGGTAAACCCCATCTGGAGCAAGACCGAATAGAAGGATCAGGTGCGCCCGCCTAGTCCTTGGGTAGAGTCGCTACAGGTCGGCGGCAACGTCGATCGCAGACGAATGATCATCACCTTGAGGCGTGCAAGCAACTTAAGGAACAGAACCCGGCTTATTTGCAACTCAAGCCATTCTTTACTAGATATTTCCCCTGCTTTTCCTTCCCATGAATTCATGTTTCTGACTACAATTTTTTTGAATACTCGATGGTATTGATGGCCTGAATTATGGCCTGTTGTATCCTGTGAGACTTGATTTTTAAGTCAAATTGTTTATTGCTTCTTAACCAATTGGTATGATAGAATTAAGCAATTTTGAGGAAATAAATCGGCATAAATTGCACGTGAATTTTCGGGGAATCCTTAACCAAATTCAGTCAAAACGGGTCGTTGTTATCGGCGACCTGATTCTGGATGAGTATGTTCAAGGCAAGGCTGACCGGATATCTCCGGAAGCGCCTGTTCCGGTATTAGAGGTGACGCACGAAACTGTGCGTTTTGGTGGTGCGGCCAATGTGGCACATAACATATCAAGTTTGGGTGGGTTGGTTGAGGTGATCGGTGTAGTTGGTGATGACCAGAACGGCGAGATATTGATGCGGATGTTTGATCAATCTGGTATTGGAGCAGACGGAATCTCCGTTGATCCGGGTCGTCCGACCAGCACCAAAAGCCGCCTGATGGCCAACCGCCAACAGATCGTACGTGTTGATCGTGAGTCTAAAGCACCGCTGGCTGAAGATGTCTCCATTGTTTTAATCGAGTCAGCCTTGGCAAAAATGGCTGATTCGGACGCCATAATCTTTGAGGACTATGACAAAGGTGTGGTGAGTCTCGATTTCATTCAGCAGGTTCTCAAAAAGTTACCCACCCATCCGCAGCCGGTGGTAGTTGATCCCAAGGTAGGCAATTTCTGGAACTATAAAGGGGTAACCTCCATCACTCCGAATGTCAAAGAGGCTTCAACGGCCGTGGGACGATCGATCACCGATGATAAAAGCCTGGTTTCCGTTGGGTGTGAAATAGTTGATCGATTGGAACTTGGCAGTTTACTAATCACACGTGGTGAAGACGGTATGACCCTGTTTCAGCAGGACACCGACAGCCAAGTCTCTGTCAATCATATCCCCACGCAGCCACGTGAGGTTTTCGACGTGACAGGTGCTGGAGATACGGTGGTGTCGGTCTACACGCTCGCTCTGGCAGCTGGCACCGATTTCCTAACAGCCGCACAACTGGCAAATTATGCTGGCGGCATTGTGGTAGGTGAGATCGGATGCGTGGCTGTGACACCGGATCAACTGATGGAAATTGCAGAGGAGAATGATGAGTGAAAGCGGTTTTTCTTGATCGTGATGGTGTGATTAATCGCAAGTTGGATCACGATTATGTCAAGTGTTGGGACGAGTTCGAGTTTTTGCCGCAATCGCTGGCAGCTATTTGCATGCTGACCGAGGCTGAGTACCAGTTGATTATTGTTACCAATCAAGCATGTATTAACAAGGGAATTATCTCGCATTCCCAATTGGCGGAAATCCATCGAAGGATGATAGAAAAAATAGAGCGAACTGATGGGAAAATTTGTGATATCTACTACTCTCCGCACCGGCCAGACGAAAACTCCGAATACCGAAAACCGAAACCGGGTATGTTGTTGCAAGCCGTGACCGAACACAATATAGATATTTCACAGAGTTACCTGATCGGTGATTCCTTAACTGACATTTTGGCTGGCAGGAGTATCGGATGTTGCTCGTATCTGATTTGGTCCGGTGGTGACTTTGAATTTCCCCCAAATTTGGCTGAGGACTCTCAACCGAACCATGTATTTGAAAATCTTTATCAGGCAACGCTGTCGATCGTGTCGGAATCCTAGGGATAATATGGTTATTGCAGCTTGCGAAGGCGGCATTCAAGAATTAAAGTGGCAAAATATATAGATTTCTAATCGGGATGAAAATGTCTCAGACTGCCCATAAGATTAAACAACGAATTGCCAAACAGCAATTGGGGTTGATTCTCTATCGGTGTTTGAATGATCAAGAGATTCTTAGTTTGGCTGACCTCTGCGGAGTTCAGTCTCATCCTTCGCTTCCTGATCCGGAAGCAAAAAACCGGCTTGTTCTTTTCCTTTGCCAGAATTTTTTCGACCAGAGTTCTTCCCTCAAGAAAATTGCGTGGATCTTGGGAAGAAAATCCAAAGACGTTATTCGCCGCGTTAAGTATATGGAAGTGGATGAAATTTCCCTCTTTTTTGGTAATCCCGGCTACCTGCAGAATGATGACGAACTTGGACAAATTCTCTGGGCCATGTTGATGGACTCACGCCAGCAGGTTCAGGATCATGCTTATTACCTTTTAACAAAGTTGAATCTGCCGGAGCCAACCGATGAGGAGAAACTGCATGAAATAGAGAAGGAAGCGAGTCATTCTCTGATCAGCAAACCGGTTAGTCAAGTTGATTCGGAGATTGACACCAATTTGCCAGTTTTACCGAAACCTGAACAACAAAAAGCCGCTGAGCCGAAAAAGGGAGGCAGTGGTTATTTGCAATCTATCCTTCATTGGAACAGTAGCGATCGGTTAGAGAACCAGGGTTCCTGTTCCAATCAACAGGTTCTGGATCTTACCCGTCAATGTCAAAACTTGCAGCAACAGGTGCAGGAACGGGTTCAGGAAAACCTGTGCTTGAAAGAGGAAAACCAGATTCTAAAGGAAAGGATTCTGCGTTACGAATCGCGCGAGTCAGTGATAGAAAAATTGGTGGAAGAGAAGCGGGTACTTCAATTAGACTTGGCAGAGTTAAGTCGAAAACTGGAAAAACAGTCGTTTCCCCATATGGAGCAGGATAAGGCTGAGTTGACGATCGGTCTGCAATCTCTAGAGAAATCGGCTTACCGGACACAGCAGGTGTTTGATCAACTTCGTGCCGATTTGCAAGGACATCTGGATTCCCTCCAACAGGTCAACCAGGATTCAACTGCTAATCTGGACTGGATTCGGCAACGGGTTTCCACCTTGGGTGATAATGGGCAAAAGAAGGTCATCAATTACACGGCGGATCAACCGCGGGTGGGTATATTTGTTGATGTGCAGAACATGTTTTATGCGGCTAAGGATCGGTACGCCGGCCGGCTGGATTACATTAAGTTGCTTGACCTGATGTTAGGACCGCGGCAACTGACTGTTGCTTATGCTTACATCGTGCAGATACCGGAAATCGATCAGTCCAGTTTCGTCTCCTTATTGGAACATAACGGTTACACCATCCGCACCAAGGATCTTCGGTTGCGTGGCGACGGATCGGCCAAGGGCGACTGGGATGTTGGTATCGCGGTTGACATCGCCATGATGCTGGATAGTCTGGATGTGGTGGTTCTGGCTAGCGGCGATGGCGATTTCTGTGAACTGGCTGAATTGGTCAAAAGACGTAACAAAAGGATTGAAGTGACCGCTTTTTCCCACAATACCTCAATGGACCTGATTCGGTCGGCCGACCAATTCTTCCCGATCAGTAATGAGATGATCATCTAGCCTGGTTGCGCCATCAAAAAGTCTCGGTGGTTTGAATCGCCAGGGCTTTTCTGTTTCTGTGGGTTGTTAAATGGTATTTGCTAAGCGTGGTAGAAGCAGAAACCGCTGCTGATTGCTACGCCTCTTTTGTTCGGAGTAGTGCTATCCGGCAGTTCACCATCGATACCTTCCCACACCCATTGCCGTCTCTATTGTAGCCGCATTCATCGCCAGTAGCGGTGATCCATCTATCATCAACCGCTACTCTGGTTTTTCCGGTAACAATGATGGCGGTTACTGTTACTTACTGTGAGTTGGAGTGTTATGCTACCTCACCGTCATTTGTTGGATAGCCAGTTGATTGAAATCGATCCAAGGTGTGCTGTTAGCCCATCAGTAGTGCTGTAAGTGAAGTCAATATCTTCCTTGGTCATAGACGTGCTATTTTAAAACTGGTTTTACAGCAGTAGCTTCACTCAAGTTTGAATGACCATCAGCCGTATAATCATTGCGCCTGACAAAAATTCTTAGGTCGAAATGATTGATTCTTGTTAATTCAGCTTGTGGTGATTGAAGATGTCATCAACTGTGGCACCTTGCTGGTTAGTAATTAAGTGCAATGGATCGTTCACCGGCAGAAGTAGTAGCCCGCTCAGCCCTTACAGAACCAGTGTTGCTGTCAACGCAATCCAAAATGAAAAACAAATTTCTGTTTATTGCTGTGGTTCCTTTGTTTAGACCTGATGACCAGGTAGGGTTGCTTGTTTTGCTGATTATTCAGTTTTGAGTGATCTGGTGAAATTGGAAACTGTCGATGTCATTGATAATTTTCCGTTTCAAAGCGGTAAGATTTTCCGCATTGTAATGTCGGGGTGGCAATCTGATCACCATCTTTGGGCCTGTAGCATAATTATGAATCTTGCAAAAAGGCACAAAACATAAAAAAGTGCCTAAGTAAGGGCAAAAAGTTGCTTTTTCCTCTATTTTGATGTAGAATTGGACCGTTTGGCGTAAATGTTGCTCTTATAAATTTTGTAGATCTTCAGACCAAAATCATCCGTTCCTGGGTTTATTGAACAGAACCAGGAAGCGGCAGTGCCTCGGTTGCAGGCACAGGTGAAATCGAAATGAACGCGTTACAAGCCAGAAACAATCCGGCGGCTGTCCAGCCATATATCGACTTCAAGCGGTCGCAGGCTGTACTGGAAGCCAATATCGATCTGGAACAGTTGAGACGGCCAGCTGGACCGGCTGCCAACAACGACGCAGTCGATCTGTCTCGCCCCATACGCGATCCGGAGCAAACCCGCATTCAGGAAATGAAGCATGCTAACCAGATTGCTCGGGAAGCCAGTGACCTGATGCGAACAGCTGATGAAGGGTTGGGCCGAATAGAAGGTATCCTGACCCAGATGCGTGAAGTCTCTCAGCAGGCGCTGAATGAGGAACTGGGAACTGTTGAACTCGCTGAGCTTGATCAGCAGTTCGATACCATGCGAACCGAGATTCGGCAGGTAGCCAACCAAACCGTGCAGCGCGGCCAGCCGCTAATTAACGGCATGTTCGGTCAGCAAACCTTACCCATTGGCGCTGAAGAAGATCTGTCACTCACCTTGATGAACGCTGATATCGTCGGTCTCGGCTTAACCCAGACCGAGGGGCTGACTTTCAAAGGAGAAGCTGTCGACCTTGATGGCGGTGTTGGTGAAGGTGGCGCACCGGCCGCTTTTCCAGATGAAGCTAACCTGCAAACACCGGAGAGCTCACGTCAGACCATCAATCGGTTGGATATCGCCGTGGGGTTGGTCAACCGAGAACGCAGTTACCTGGGCTCGATGCAAAGCCGAATCCAGTTTACTGTCACCGACCTTTCCACACCTTCCCAAAGTGCGGAAAGATCACGTGTCACCATTGAAAACATAGAGTTCGCAACTGAAGCCATTGAGGTGACCCGAGAACAGATTGTGACCCAGACCAGTTCGTCTGTCATGGCACAGGCTGGCGGCGTTTCCCAGAACATCCTGCAGCTGATCCAATAATCTGGACCCCCGTATTGGTGGGCATCCAGAGATTGGGTTTCCCTTTTTGTCTTTATGGATCTACCCTTAATCCCGTCGGTTCCCGCACTGCAATCGCTTTGTTGTTGCTAATGATTTCAATGCTGGACCTTATCGCTTTTGACTTTTTCAATCCGGTTTACCCCTCTTCCGAATTCGCGACATCCTCATTTTTTTCTTTTTTTGCCAAATCCCCTAAGGTTTTTTTCTGATTCTGCCGATATATGATTGGTTTGGTTGGGGGGTAGGAACTTAACCAAACCATTTAAAAAGACAGACAACAACTGTATATCAGTAAAATCGGGATCAACGTCTTGAGGCTCGGAAAGTAATCGGCAAAGGGCTTACGACTCCAACTCTCAGGATCTACTCAGTCGAAACGCGGGTTCTAGCGATTCCGGATTGAAGCCGGCAACGATGTCAGCAATCGAACCGAACTCAGCATCATCGGTGCTGCGCCTGTAAGGACCGGGACTGGTGCAGTTTGTTTACGATCAGTCCCAGAAGGCAACCGACACACGCCAGCGGCAATTTGTTGTCCCTCGATACGTTAGCTAGTGCCAGATCACCAGGTTTGATCTCTGCTATGCTAGTTCAGTTGACCGGCGGAACCACCGCTGGAGCTGTTGGTAATGGGTCTGCAGCCGTACGTTGATAGCACATCTAACGTTGCCAACTGGACAAAGGAAGCGGTCAATCAGAATAATTTGGGTGTCTTGGCTGGTACAGCCAACAACCAAGTTGCCATGACCGACGATTACGTGGTCAATTACCGGGCTGATGTGCTGGCGGTCAGCGATACTCGTCAAACCGGGATACCGGCATAGCGGCAGAAGTGACAGGCTCAAGACCCAGATACTGACGGATTCGGCCACAGTTATGTTGGTTCAAGCAGCAGCGGTATCGCAGAACATCCTGGGTCTGTTGGCTTAGGTATTACCACAATTTGATTACAGCTAGTTAGCAATCAAAGGGGGAATCCAATCGGGTTCCCCTTTTTTTATTAGACTTATGGTTGGCCAAAGTCA
>DTUY01000235.1 GCA_012963885.1 Candidatus Poribacteria bacterium
ATTAACACCCACCAGTTTATGTCACAGACTGAGGAGATACCATGAACATTGGTACCCGCAAACAACTCTTTATCGACGACCGCTTCTTTCAGAGTTCAGAAGGCATCAAGCGGTGTATGAACCCACCCGTGCAGCACCCCGAACCTGTCCTCATCGCAGACCAGCCTTGGGAGGAGAGAGGCATCGGTGCTTACAACACCGCATTCCGCGAGCCTGACGGTCGCTTTCGCCTCTGGTACGACGCGCTCATCCTCAGTGGCTTGCCGCAGGAAGGTGCTCGACGGCTGTGCTATGCTGAGTCTTCAGATGGCATCCACTGGGAAAAAAAGGTGCTCGGGCTCGCTCCCTTCCGTGGTTCCATTGAAAACAACATCGTTGCCCCTCACCTCGAACGCCAGAGTATGCAGGGTGCCACCGTGTACCGTGATAAGCGAGCCCCAGCTGACGAACGCTACAAGCTGTGGAGCAAGTTCCGACCAACCGACCAACAGATCGCGGAAGGAATGCGGAGCGGACTATGGGCAATGTACTCTGCTGACGGCATCCACTGGCAGTCCTATCCCAACCAGCCCCAACCACCGAACCAGTCGTGCGACACGCAGAACATGTTTTTCTGGGACGAGCGAGAAAAACTTTACGTTGGCTACACTCGGGTCAGGGAAACCCAAAGTACCGAAGAGGCTGCTGCAGCCGGAAAAATTGCCTACCGAAGCATTGGCCGCATCACCTCCCCTGATTTCCGCATTTGGTCGAAGACGCAGATTATCTTGGAGGCAGACGAACAGGACTTAACGATTCCCACGCCTTCAAAGATCGATGAGCGACGTCCCTGCATCGACTACTATACCAGTTGTGCCCTGAAGTACGAAAGTGCTCAGGATGTGTACCTGATGTTTCCTTCGGTCCACTACCATTGGGGTGAGAATGGTTTTCCTGCGACCCTCGACACGCAACTATTGAGTAGTCGCGATGGCATAAATTGGCAGCGTCAGGGAGACCGGCGACCCTTCCTAAGGCATGGGATAGATAATAGCCTCCGCAGCGGAATGCTCTTTGCCAATCCCTGGCTGGTGCCTGTAGGCAATGAACTATGGCTCTACTACGCGAGCATGCCTTACCACCATGGGAGTGAGCCCGAAAAGATTGAACAACGCAGTGGCCTCTTTCGCGCTAGTATGCGCCACGATGGATTTGTCTCTGCTGACACAGGGTTTGGGGGAGGTCAATTCACCACACCGCTACTCTGGTTCGATGGCAATCACCTCGAACTAAATCTGGATGGCAGTGCTGGTGGCTGGCTACAGGTAGAGATTCAGGACGAAAGCGGCAATCCTCTGCCGGGCTTCCAACTCTCGGACATTGACCCAGTGATGGGAAATGCCGTCAGCAAAACTATTACTTGGAAAGGCAGAAGTGACCTGAGTGGACTGGTGGGTAAGCCCGTCAGGCTGCGCTTCGTCCTACGCGACATGAAACTTTATGCGTTTCAGTTTGCATCTTGAGAATGGGAAGGTGGCGTATCATTCATACTTGATGAGAATCTACGCGGTATAGGATTCACGATTCGTCAAAACCAATTCCTACCAGCGACCCCGCCTATTTACCCCGAAACTGCAATCGTGATAGAATGCCAAAGCTAGTCCTTTGAGAGTCGAATTCGCGCTAAAGATGTAAAGGGCTACCTAAGGGCACCCCCACTTTTTCAGCGATGGCAAACGGTTAAATCAAGGCTGCTGGAACCACCGATAATGGCATGAGGGTCGGCTGTATGAAGCAGAAGTTAGGTTTATAGGCAACCTTACATAGAGAGCAAGTCGTCAGTTGGAGAATGGGTTCAGTTCAGAAAGGAGAAAAGATAGATGCGACTTCGGGTACTGATCGTCACCTCTATACTAATTCCCATCAACTCCCTTTGGCTGATGACTGCCTCGCTCTGGAATGCTGGGTATCCAACTACAGTATCTCTCTTTTTCAATACGATCTTCTTCCTATTCCTACTGACACTCTTGAATCAAAGCAGTCAGTCAATTTTTCCAAAGCCCATTTTTTCGACCAAAGACTTGCTCGCCATTTACATTATGCTGACTATCTCATCCGCAATTAATGGGCTGGACATGCTGCAACTAATCGGTTCTATCATTGCGGGGCCATATGCGCTAGCAACAGCAGAGAATGATTGGCAAGCACTATTCATGAGGCATATTCCGTCCTGGCTATTGGTTTCGGACAAATTAATTTTGGAAAACTATATTCAGGGAGATTCCTCGTTGTACCTGAAATCGCACCTAATGGCTTGGCTTTTTCCGGCCCTTATTTGGTCGTCTTTTACTATCTGCCTGGTCTTGGTTATGTTGGGACTGACATTAGCACTCAGTTCTCGGTGGGTTTCAAAGGAGAAGTTGAGTTACCCTGTAATTCAGCTACCACTCCGAATGGTACAGAACAATTTTTGGAATAATCGACTGATGTGGGTTGGCTTTACCGTTGGTGCTTCAATGGGGTGTTTCAACGGCTTACACTTTTTTCTACCTTTTCTTCCAACGCTTGGCAAACCGATAAACCTTGGACAGTATCTGACCCAACCGCCTTGGAACGCAATGGGTTGGCTTCCAATTGCCGTCCATCCGTTTGCTATCGGCCTCAGTTTTTTTATACCAATCGATATCTCCTTTTCTTGTTGGTTCTTCTATTTTTTCTGGAAATTGGAAAAAGTAGGGGCTGCATTCTTAGGAATGCGAAATGAATTTCCGTATGTTGAGGAACAAACAACAGGTGCCTATGTTGGTTTCGCTATTACGGCTTTGTGGGCGTCCTACAAGTATGTCGGTCACAATCTTGCCAAATCTAATTCGCTGCAGATGAATTCTCACCACCGACCAGAATCCTCGCCCCGGTTTACACGAGAGAGATCAGTCGGTCGATTGTCTATAGGTATCTTGGCTATCGGTTTAATTGGTATCACGATTTTTTGTCTTTTCATCGGAATGAGCGTGAAGTCGATTCTTATTTTTTTCGTTATTTACTTTCTTATTTCTATTGCTATTGGTCGAATTCGAGCTGAACTTGGGTCACCTGTCCACGATCTCCATTTTTCGGGCCCCGGAAGGATGATGGTCGCCGGTCTGGGTAGCAAGCGATTTAGTCCAGTAGACCTGACAATTATTTCTCTTTTTTGGTACTTCAACCGCGCTTATCGGAGTCATCCAATGCCCTGCGTTCTGGAGGGATTCAAACTTGGTGAACGAATTGAGATATCCCCTTTCCAAATGTCAGCATATGTCTTGTCTGCAGTTGTCTTTGGTAGCATCTGCGGGTTTTGGGCTCATCTTCATTCCGCATACAATCATGGTTATGCGGGAAGACTATGGTCGGCTTATGAAACATTCAATCGACTCACCTCCTGGTTAACTATCCCAACTGAAAATATTTTTCCTTATGCCTCAGCTTTCTGCTTTGGTGGAATGTTGGCAGGAATTTTATCCAGTTTCCGCAGGAACTTTATCTGGTTCCCATTAAGCCCCGTCGGCTTTGTGGTTTCGAGTAGTTGGGCTATGAACCCGTTTTGGTTTTCGATCTTCCTAAGTTGGGCAATAAAAGCCTTTATACTCAAGTATGGTGGATTGGGCCTTTATCGTCGAACAACACCGCTATTTTTGGGCTTGGTTTTAGGCGAATTCGTTGCGGATAGCATCATCAGTATTACAGGAACAGTATGGAAAGTTCCAACATACATTTGGTACGGCTAAAACCGATTAGCATTTGGAGCTAAATCCAGAAACTCCCGAGTTCTACGAACTGTACATCATATTGACCTACACCTTTATTCTCATTGAACAAGCAACTCATCGCGATGATGAGAGAGTAGAGCCAGAATTGCGTATGCGTATGATGGACCCAAAATGGTTAGAGATTCACGGGTTCAACTCCCGTACGGGGTATTACCGAGAGCGACACAAAAATCAATCTCGACTAGTCCGTTTTGATCCACCTTCATTTTCTTGATTAGGGAGTTCAAGACGGACTTTTTGGTGTCCATATCAACATCCCCTTCTACCTTAATTCTCAACTGATCCCTGAACACCTTTAAGTCCTCTGCTGTCGATGCTTTAATTTTGTTCTGCTGAATAATCCTGTCCTGTAAATCTCTCAATCTCTGTTCATCTTCTTGTAGCTTGATGATGATTCATCCTTCTCCAATTCTTGCCTTAATAACTGCCTGAATCTATCCGATTCTATCACCCTCTCTATGACCGATTGCAACTGTATGATAGGAGGTGGTTACCTGCCCAACGGCCGAAATGCTACTGCCAAATCCTACTTTACAAGAATGTGGTGGTTTTGTATATTGTGATAATCCGATTCCTGTTTATACTTCGGAATACTCCAATTATGATCCACTTTGAAATTTGAGAATACTGAAATTTGAGAATAGGAGAAATTGAGATGAAACGTATTGGCTTATTACTTTTACTGCTTGTTTTTGCTTCTAGTTCTGTTTTGGCTCAGAATAAAGTGTTGAGTTTGGACGGGGATGGCGATTATGTCCAAATTCCAGCCAGTGTTTGGTTTAATGGTGATTTAACTATTGAAGCCTGGGTTTATGTGAAAGAGTATAGATCTTGGTCCCGGCTGATTGACTTCGGCAATGGGGCTGATCGAGATAATGTTTTGGTAACCTTAACCAGAGAAGCAACAGGAATTCCTGGCTTGCACATAGTAAAAAGTGGAGGGTTGGAGAGTTCTACTGCTCTGGAATTGGATAATTGGACTCACATTGCCTTTACCTTAAAGGGAAATTCCAGTTCTCTCTTCATCAATGGGCATGCTGTTGGCCAAGGAAATTTTGCCTCTCCGCCCCGAGATGTTGAGCGCCAAAAGAATTTCATTGGTCGTAGCAACTGGAGAAATGACGACGCACAGGCAATGTTTGATGAAATTAGGATTTGGAATCTAGCTAGATCCGCAACAGAAATTCAAGACGCCATGAACACTTCTTTGTCCGGTGATGAAAAAGGACTATTAGGGTACTGGAATTTCGACAATGGAACAGCTGAGGATTTGACGGCCAATGGTCATGATGGTGAGTTGAAGGGGGATGCCCAAATTGTCGCTTCTCCACCCTCACTGGTTATGGCAAACAGGATTACCAATCTGGGTCACCAATTTGAGTTTGATGTTTCTATTCAGAATGCAGCCGAAGGTGACACCCTAGCTTTCGATTTGACCTATGATCCTTTGTTACTGCAAGTAGACCGTGTGACAAAGAATGATGCCACCACCTCCTGGCAGGAGCCAAAAATTAATCACCATAAAGGGGTTATTAGTTTGGTCCAGTTGTCTCATAGTAGAGTTATCAGTCGGTTCCAGTCCAAACTAGTAACTATTACCTTCCAATCATTACAGACGGGTCAGAGTCAGGTGCGAATCAAGCAACCTCAACTGATTAAAGCCGATGGCAGGCATAAATCAGTTGAAGTTGTTGCGGCCACGATTAAGGCCTTTCCGCAGCCAATTTGATCCAAGCTTTAAAGAAGCTAGACGTAAAGGACATTTTTGCCACTAAAAATCAAGCCAAGAAGCGTAAAAATAAAAAAGAGACGGTCAAACAAAATCAGCTAATCCAGACAATCAACTCAAGCCGAAAGCTAACTGCGGCTGATATTTTCCCCTCTGATCGGGTCTTAGACATCCGAATTGTGATTGACCAGGATGATTGGGACACCATACGCTACCAAGCACGAGACGCACAGACTGTACTGTCGGAGCAACGGAAGTATTCCCCCACCGATCGCCCTTACACCTATACTGAAGCTAGTGTTTCTATTGACGGAGTGGTATTTCCTCAGGTCGGCATTCGAAAAAAAGGCTTTCTTGGTTCTTCACGAAATTCCGACCGACCATCCCTTAAAATTAAGCTCAATCATATAGATAAAACAGGTCAAATCGATGGGGTAACCAACCTGACTTTTAACAATAATCAACAGGATGTCAGCTTGATCAGCCAAGTCATGAGCTATAAGCTGTTTAATGCCTCCGGCTCACCCGCCCCTCTTTGTGCTTATGCTAAATTAAGTGTTAATGGCCAGAATTTAGGGATCTATACCCATGTAGAAAGGGTACACCGCCCCTTTTTAGAACGAGCTTTTGGCAATCAAGCCGGGGTTTTATACGAAGGTACGCTGGTTGATTTTTTACCCGACTGGTCCGGTAGTTTTGAACACAAATTGGGTTCTGACGAAATGGGAAGAAAGAAGATTCAGCAATTAATCGATATGTTACACAACCCCACTAAAAATATAGAGGCCGCTATAGGTAAACTAGTTGATTTGGATTCCTTTTATACCTTTTGGGCCATGGAAGGATTACTAGGCTTTTGGGATGGGTATTCAGGTAACCGTAATAATTTCTTTATTTATCTTAACCCAGAGACGGATAAATTCCACTTTATTCCTTGGGGGGCAGATAGCCTGTTCGAAAAATATAGTCGAATTAAGGACGGCAACAATGACCCAATTTCAGTAAAAAAACAGGGCATCATAACACATCAGCTGTATCAATTGGAATCAGGGAGAAAGGGTTATGAGCAGGCATTAAGGGAAATTCTAGAAAAATACTGGGATGAGAAAGATTTATTAAAAGAGACAGAAAGGATAGAGACTTTAATCAAGCTATATCTAGCCCAAGAAACAGCTGACGAGTTTATAAAAAAAGAAGCTAGAGGATTGATTAGATGGTTAAAAGAAGCTTCAAATGAAGAACGCGAGGAAACCCTAAATAGTGAAAAATTTAGGCAGTTATCCTCAGAGTGGGGTATCGATCATCTGGTATTGAAAGAAACGATTGTCAAA
>DTUY01000236.1 GCA_012963885.1 Candidatus Poribacteria bacterium
TCTCAGATTTTTTCATACTTTTCATCTAGGCCCAAGATCAACTTGGTGGTTTTAGCTTCCTACCTTAAATTGGTTATTTCCTAAATTCCCTCGCGGCATTTCCTGGAAACTGGATTATCCATCCTAATACCAATGGCTTTTATATAATCGATATTTCAGCAGTAAAGAAACGTAATCTTGATTTGTGAACGCAAGATGACCAGGAAACTTGCGTTCATGAATCAGCTATGGTAATTTCTCCATTATTAATAATTAATCCTACCTGTATTTTCTGGTTAATTACTGATGGAAGTGTCTCATTATTAGTTCAAATAAAATCAGACAAAGATCATGAAATTGGTTAGGGTAATTTTTGCCATTATCGGAATTATAGCTTTTCAAACAGGGACAGCCAAAGTCAGAGTGGAGGGAACAATAAAGATGAATGAATCACCAATTCGCGAAATTGGCATTCCGGTCAAATCTGTCAACTGGGTACAACTGCATCCAGGATTGGATAAAGCTGAACAGCCCTGCCTCTACGTAACCATGGGTCAGCAGGCAGATAATTTATTTGTTTTACAGATTGATCCAATCACCGGAAACCTTCGACAGTTCTTATCCACAGTGCCGAACTCAAATTATCCGACGGCTACATACATAAGCCGTGAGGGGAAACTCTATATTGGAGCGGCCTATGCGGGGCATTTACTCTGCTTTGATCCCAAAGAGGACACGCTGACTGACTTAGGAGCAATTAATCCGAGTGGGGCGACTTTTCCTTGTCGTATCGATCAGGATGCTGAAGGCCGACTATGGATCGGCAGCTATGGTACAGCAGATTTAACCTGCTATGATCCTCAAACCAATACTTTCACCTGTTATGGACGAATGGACGACGTTGACATGTATAATTATCCATTGGTAAACAAAGATGGAACCGTTGCGTGTTTGATTCGACAAACACAGCCGCATGTTGTCCTCTTTGATCCTCAAACTGGTAACAAAAAAGTAGTTGGGCCAACCACAACCAAAGGGGAAGAGACCATTGATTTACAGAAAGGAAAAAACGGGACGCTTTATATCAGATCAAGTTTGGGTGATTTTCAAATTGTAGAAGATCAAGCTGTTCCAGTCGATGAAGTGGTAGATCCTTTACCCAGTCCGGTTCTTCCGGACGGAAGTACCTTTATTTTTGCGGATGCGGCTGATCAGATTTATCGTGAACTGAAAATTACTACATTGGACGGAAATTCACAGGTTTTTGAGTTGGACTATCAGGTCAGTGGTAGTGATATTTTTTACCTCCATGCTGGACCAGATGGGTGCATTTATGGTTCTAGTATCTTGCCGCTTCACCTATTTCGCTACGATCAGCAAAAGGCACAATTGGTTGATTTGGGGCGGTGTTCCTCTGCAACTGGGGAAGCATATTCAATGGCCAACCTTGGTAAAGATCTCTACATCTCTTCGTATCCAGCTGCCAAGGTTTCCGTTTACGATCCAAATCAACCCTACCACTTTGGAGATCAACCTGAGAGCAACCCGCGGGATTTAGGGCGTATGGATGACATCTCTTACCGTCCTAGATCGACATTAGCTGGCCCGCTTGGACGTGTCTGGCTGGCTTCGTTACCTGATTACGGTAGATGGGGTGGACCGTTGACCTATTATGATCCACAAACTGGAGAAAGGAAGGCATACTACCAAATCTGTGGAGATGGTAGTTGCTATACGCTGGCCCATTTAGAAGAGACGCATTTGATTGCAGTCGGTACCAGTATTTTCGGCGGAAGCGGGACACGCCCAAAGGTCGATCAGGCGGTTCTTTTTTTATGGGACTACCAGGCTGAAAAAAAGATCTGGGAGGGGACGCTTGATCGGCCGGTAGCTGTGTTCAGCGCTTTGTTAACCGGACCCGATGGCAGACTTTATGGAACAGTACACGGTGGGAACCAACCGGCTGAAATTTTTGTCTTTAATCCGAAATCTAGAGAATTTACCGATCGTCTTTCACTTCCAGATGGCAGGCCACTTGAGCTGGGGTTGCAAAATGGTCCGGATGGAAAGATCTACGGGTTTACCACTTCCTGTGTTTACCGTTTAGATCCAAATTCGTTGGCTACAGAAGAAGTGATTGTTGAAGAGGATGGTTTCAGTATCGCCGGGCCGATACTAGACCAGGATATTTACTTCGCTAAAGGTCATTGGCTTCGAGCCGCTCAAATATTTGAGTAACCTTTATCCATAGTTACATTTTCTTGTTAGGAATTTAATAAGTGTTCAACGCCAAACAGCCAAAGCTGAACCAGACTTGGAGGGAGATTCATGGCGATGTATACGGTGCGGAACCGAATACATCCGGTCCAATTGGTGGAGGAGTTGGTTATGCTAATTTAGTTGAACCGACCCAAGATCCTGTTACGAGTTTGGATGAATTGTTGGATGCCTTAAAAAACGCTAGATCTGGTGATATCGTCTATCTGCATAGTAAAGCAAGGATCGATTGTACTATACGAGTCCACGTCGAGAATATGGTTCTTGAAATCCCGGAAGAGATAACTTTAGCCAGCAATCGTGGAGAAGGCAAAGCCACAGGTGGGATGATATTCAGTAATAGTTTTGCTACCAGACCATTGATTCAAGCGATGGGACCTAATGTCCGGATTACCGGATTGCGTCTCGGTGGGCCAAATCCCAAGCCGTGTTTAGAACATCACCATCGATCATTCGCTGAAGGGAGAGGCCATCAGTATTACTATAAATTTCCGACTTCTGACGGCATTTCTTGCAATCAGTTGGAGTTAGAAATCGATAATTGTGAGATCGGCGGTTGGAGTCATGCGGCTATCAATCTCCAGGCTGGGAGTAATCACCACATTCATCATAATTTTATTCATCACAACCAATACAACGGTTTGGGTTATGGAATTTGTCATGATCGGTCGTTTTCATTAATTGAATATAACCTATTTAACTATAACCGGCACTCAATCGCTGGAACAGGTAGACTTGGTAGCGGCTATGAAGCTAGGCATAACATTGAGATAAAGCATTCTCTAAGCCATTGTTTTGATATGCATGGTGGGCGTGACCGGCAAGACAGTACCAATATTGCGGGTACCTGGCTTAAGATTCATCACAATACTTTCCGGTGTCCCAAAACGGCGATCGTGATCCGGGGCAAACCCGAACAAGGCTGTAAGATCTATAATAACTGGTTTTACCAGAAATCTCCCAACAGATCGATCAGATCAGAAGGCCACACTCAAGTTAGAAATAATATCTATGGTTTGACAAACCCCAAACTTCTAGACGGAGCCGAATATTAGGGTGCAGAATGAAAGTTGCTGTAGTTATAGGTAAAGATGCTCATGAATTGGAGCGTTTTGCGGCTGAACAATTGTGTGACTACTTGCAGAGGCTGTTTGACATCCATATATTGCCGACACAGGATTTACCATCCTCCACAGAAGTTCTTTTCCTCATTAGCAGTCCCGATACCAACCTGTCTATAAAGTATCTGTCTCCCAAGCTGATGGAAATAGGTAAACAAGGTATTATATGGCAAAGGCTATACCATCAGGACTTCGAGAAAGAAGATCTCCCAGCTTCGTGTTCTATCCTGCTCATTGGTGGTGGAAGCCCGCAATCTGCACTTTGGGCAGTTTATGAACTGGTCGAGAAGTGGGGCGTACGCTACCTTTTGCATGGTGACGTTCTACCAGAAAAATCTCAGTTTCAACTGCCAGATACCGATTTGGTTATGGAACCTATATTACCTGTTCGCCAATGGCGGGTTATTAATGATTTCGCTTGTGGGCCGGAGTCATGGGGGATGGCGGATTACCGTATCGTCATTGACCAGCTAGCCAAACTCAAGTTCAATCGGATTCTCCTGTCGTTATGGCCGTGGCAGCCGTTCTTGCACTATCAGGTTAAAGGTATCCAACGCCAATCGGCTACACTGTGGTTTGGGTTTCACTATCCTATTACCGATGATATGATCGGTCGAGATCTGTTTGGTGATGAGATAGAGTTCTGGAATCCGGATCTGCCCCACGATGCCGATTATCAGACACTAGTAGCTGCAGGGATACAATTTGTACGTGACTTGATCGACTATGCGCACAAGCGTGGAATAGAGTCTGTGGTGACGGCGACACTAACTGAATTCCCACCAGAGTTTGCCCCAATACTAAGAGAATCCCAAAAGGTACATCAATTAGCTGAGTTGACCATTGTGCCAAGTGCAGAAACTGAAATCGACGATCCGGCTCTGACCGATTTAGCAACAGCTGTTTTACAAGCGACAGTTAATACCTATCCTAGAGCAAATTACGTCGCACTGGGGATGCCGGAGTTCCGCCAGTGGGCGGATATGTATCAAAAAGCGTGGAAAGTTCTGGATGATAAGTACCAAATCTCAGCGCACGGATCGCTGGAAGATATATTGGCTTCTGCCAAAGAACGTACTGGATATGCAGGTGGCCCGGATAGAGCTGTGCAAGAAGTAAAAGGGGATATTGTGGCTCTATATTTCTACGATCGGTTGATCCATGAACTGAAAGTTCTTGAAGATACGCATCGTCCAGACATCAAGTTTATCTACAACAGTGTAGCTGAAGAATTATTTCCAATTCTGTCATGTGTCGTACCGGCTGGAGGTGAAACTTTAAACTTTGTCGATTATACTGCTTCTCGAATCGTACAACGCCGGGATGTCCTGAAAAACGTGCCCAGCTCCGATATTCCGTGCAGTCTGATCTACACGCTTCATGATGATAATGTGGGAATTCTACCGCAATTGGCGACCGGATCTTTACATCAATTAACGAAGGATCTGCAACAGTATGGTTGGTCCGGTTTCTCAACACGGTATTGGTTGATCAGCGATCACGATCCCTGCGTTGCATACTTGGCTCGGGCTTCATGGTCAGAAAACGTAACACCTGACACCGTTTATCGAGATCAGATTCAAGTCGTGTGCGGTACAGGTTGTGTGGAGGATATGGTAAAAGTATTTCACCTGGTAGAAATGGCAACTATCACTCTGGAAATGCACGGTTTGGGTTTGACATTTCCTGTGCCTGGTATGCTGATGAAGCATTGGGTTTCCAATCCCATTTCAAATCAGTTGGTCAAGGTACGTCAAACGTATCAACAAGCTTTAACAACAGTGAAACATGCTAGAAAAAAAGTACAAAAGAAGGGAGAAAGGTATATCGATTACTGGATAGGTCGTTTGGAATTCGGTGTCGGCTATCTGGAGATGATATCTGCTGTCCGTCAAGCAGCAATAGCTGAAACCAACGGAAAATCAGCTGAAGCGACTCACCACGCTAAAATAGCCTTGGAATTTGCCTGTCGTGCCTTGGCAGCTTATGCTGACGTGGCTCAGGATAGATCTGATCTTGGATCAATCGCAGTGATGAGTGAATATGTTTATCGCCCCTTAAAAGCAAAAATTTCGGAGATGGAACAGTAGCAAAATACATCTTATCAGAATGGATATACAAAAAGATGGCAAAGCCATTGAGACTTAAGAAACAGTTGTTTAGTACTATTCTTTAATGTTAATCGCGTGTGCCGGCCTTGATAGCTTCAACTAACGTCATTGTTTTGACCGCTTCATCCAAATTTGCAGCTGGCAGATCTATCGGCTGATCGTCTTTTATTCGATCAATGAAATAGCGGTTTTGCTCCCACGTACTGCTGGTGTTTCCCTTTTCTATTTCGTGGGTTTGCCCATCGCAGCAGATGGTTCCTTGGGAGATACCTTCAAGATAAGCGGATATGTTGTGTCCATGGATTTCATACCGTTCTAGCCGTTTGTCAGTGGTATAGTTAGCAATGAAGTGCACTAAACAGCCATTTTCAAAGTAAATCAAGGCGCCGTGGACGTCTCGATAAGATGAAATAGCACGGCGTACAATACTGTGGACTTCAGCAACATCCGAATCGGCAATGGCACGCAGAATATCAACCGAGTGTATCGGCGTTTCGAATAACATATTATCCATCACTAATTCGGGAAACCTGTTGGAGGAAGCAAAGTGGGAAATGCTTTTGTGGAATTCACCGACCAGTTGGGTGACAGCACCACGGCTTTCGATCTGCTTTCGCGCCTCGACAATCATTGGATGGAAACGCCGATCCCATCCTACCATAGCTTTGGCATCGGTACGATTAGCCACATCTCGCAAATTCTGGGTTTCAGCAACACTCATACCAGGCGGCTTCTCCAGTAATGTACTGATCCCCCGCTCCAAACATGGCAACGCAACTTGGGCATTCAAGTGCGCCGGGGAGGCGACGAATACGGCATCCAGCGATTCTGTGTCCAGCATGCTCCCCAAGTCATCATAGCAATTTTGAACACCGGCCTGATCTCTAGCCGAATTCCTTGCAGATTCGACTGGATCACACACTGCGATCAGATCAACATCCTCAAACTGTTTCAGAACTTGCATGTGGCCACGGCCACGACCGCCACAACCAGCGACAGCTACTTTCAATTTGGCCATACTGCTTCTCCTTGGATTCTTCTAAATCAGTTTTAAGTTTATCGTCTAAATGTCAGGTTCAATATTTGATTTTTGTTTGGGATAATATCCAATTGCTTTTCGGCCATGATCCAAATCATAGAGGTGCCAAGTACTATCAGATACACCGAATACGATCTCAAATTTGACGTTGGGATGAATGACAGCTTGCTCAAATAAGTGAACTGCATCAGCATGACCGAGATGGTGAGGATGTTCAGGTTCCGGCCTATCTCGATTAAAATTGCCAATACGCACAGCCACAAACTCAAGCTCAGACTGACTGGTATACATGTACCCCAAGTCCTCCCCGAAAGCTTTACTGACCGAATAATAGCTCTCCGGTCGAGGCATCATGTCGATTGTGCGGAAAACAGATTGGGGATAGGGGCTAAGCAAACCCGCCCGACTGGCATAAACAAAACGACGTACGCCATTTTGCCGAGCAGCTTCAAGCAGATTATAGGTTCCAACAAAATTCTCGGAAGGAAGTAAATCAATACCAGCAGTTTGTCGATGTTCTCCAACAGCAGCACTGCCACTATTGGCTAAATGGATTACCACATCCATACCCTGTATTGCTGCAATCACTGTATCAAAATCGGCGATGCTGCCGACAAATGTGTCCGAAACATCTGGATTGGAGTCAAGATCAAGACCCCGCAACTGGTATTTATCTTTTAATCCAGCCACCAGCGTCGATCCAACAGCACCGTTAATACCAGTAATCAGTATTTTCATCTTTTTATCCTCAAAGTGTTCTTAGTTTCGTAACCCTAAATTTCGTAGTGTATCTGCCATCATACTGTAAGCGATTTCGACTTTTTCCTTTCGCATATGTGAAAAAGTTTCGACCGAAATATACTTATTGTATCCGCTTTCTCCTAAAGTCGCAGCAAAGGTATGAAAATCAAGCTCGTCGTCCTCTTCACCCGGAATTAAGAAGGTACTGTATGGATACATCCCTTTAACACCTTTTACGTGACAGTGTGTTGTCAATGGAGCTAATCGGGAGGTAACCTCGGTAATATCAGTGCCTAAATGATAGAAGTTAGTAATATCGTTTAAGAGCCTAAGGTTGTTTGATCCAACATGCTGGATCAACAAGGTAACCTTATCCGGTGAATCGATAGTGGTGGCTTCATGGTTGTGGATATTCATGGTAATATCCAAACTTTCAGCCCGTTTACAGATTGGGTTAAGAACGTCAATTAACAGTTTCCATGCAAACGGATCTCCCTTATCGCCGCCATAACCGGTTAGAAAATTTACGCCGCCCGCTTCAAGCCCAACGGCAACATCCTGTAATTTCGCATAGTGATCAACAGCTTTTTGCTGATCTTCTAATGCCAATTGGTAGAGCCCTCCACCTCGATAAGGGTTAACGACGGAAACCGCCAGATTGTGGTTGTCAACCATTTTCTTAACTTGCTTCGCACGTTCGCCGGTGACAGTATTTGAATCGATATGCGCGTCTGGACCACACATCATCTCTATAGCATCATAACCTGTATCAGCTAAAATCTTGATAACATCTTCTAATGGTAGATCCTGTAATCCACCGGCATGGTAGGATATGCCAATCATGAATTTCTCCTGATTTTGAATTGAGCCATATTGCCGAAGTTAATGATAGCGATCGAAGCATGCTATATTTATTTTGCTTTCTCGACTGAGCGATAGTGAGTTGAAGATGATTGGTGTAAAAATAATTACATGCTTAACACTACCTGAATTTACATTTGTTTTCAACCGAAATACAAATTATTGCTCTCTTGTTTCGTAACGAATTCGGGGATCCAGCCAAATTAAAAGTAGATCCGAGATCAGCGTGCCGATTACGGTTAGCACGCTCAGCATCATGATCATACTCCCAGCCAGGTACATGTCCTGATTCATCAGCGCGCGTAAGAGAAGTGGTCCTGTGGTTGGTATACCCAGCACAACAGAGGTGATGACTGACCCCGATACAATATGAGGTAACACCCAGCCGATGCTGCTGACGACAGGATTTAGAGCTACTCGAACCGGGTATTTTAGTAACAGGTGCACTTTCGGCACCCCCTTCGCCCTTGCTGCGGTCACGTACGGTTTCCGAAGTTCATCCAACAGATTACCCCGCATTACACGAATCAATGAAGCAGTGCCAGCTGTCCCTAGTACAATGACGGGAATCCACAAGTGCCCAAGCAAATCCAGCAATTTCCCCAGTGACCACGGTGCGTTCTGATAAGGCGGTGAAAAAAGCCCCCCGACACTTAGGCCAAAGACGGTGTCAGCAACATACATTAAGACCAACGCGAATAAAAAATTGGGGATTGCTAATCCAATAAAGCCTAGAAATGTGAAGGTATAGTCACCCCAGGAGTATTGATTTACTGCCGAGTAGATTCCAATTGGGATAGCTGTTGCGTAGACAAACAGTAGGGTCGCAATTGAGATGGTAACTGTCAGCAACAGCCGCTGAAAAATCAGTTCTTTGACCGGCTTGTTCCATTCGAAAGACATTCCAAAATTCCCCTTCAGCAATCCTTTCATCCAACGAATATACTGGACATAAATCGGCTCGTCTAGATTGTAACGCTTTCGAAGTGCTTCTACCAGATCTGCATCGACGGTTTCGCCCGTCTCTTCAAGGGCAGAAATATAAGCAGTAAGATAATCTCCAGGTGGTAGCTGAATGATGACAAAGGAGATGATTGAAATTGCCAACAAGGTGGGAATCATCCACAATACACGTTTGACGATCAGGCTGAACATCAATTAGTCCCCCTGTCATCTTCAAATGTAAGTCGGTCAATAGCATAGCATTCTGGCGCGGTACTGCCCGGCGTTCGAAAGATCCATCCTGAAACCGCCACTTGTGGCACATTACGAAACGTATCCTTGACCACAAAGAGCGATGGCACTCTGCCGATTGTACCAATGACCCATAGGTTTTGCTGATTTAACTCGATGATTTGCTGAAAAAGTCGTATCTGTTCCGTAGGATCGGGTATGCGTTCGATTTGCTGGTACAACTCCATACACCTCATCATCTCCTCTGGTGGAACAATCCCTTGCTTGCCGTTTGATAGAAACCATCTGGCATACCCAATGCCTTGAATTGACTCCTGACTAAAGGGAAAAAACCAGCGTGGATCCATGACCGGAATCAGTTCATCCGCAGATCCCCAAACGCCGACATCGTGCATCAAAGCGGACTTTCGGGTATAGAACAGTTGTCTTGCTTCTAACTTGAGCTGTGTTTTGACCCCCACGTCCGTCCACTGTTTGGCGATCAGTTCAAACATCGGAGTGCTCAAAAAAACCGAAGCAATTTCAATGCGGATGTGGAGCGGTTTGCCATCTGGCCTTAAACGAATTCCTGCTTTGTTCCTCTCTTTTAGGCCCATTTCATCCAGTAACCGATTGGCTTTTTCTGGGTTGTGTTCAATATACGCTTGCTCGTAGGCTTTAGAGTAGAAGGGAGAGATAGCAGGCGGTGAAATTTGGCACGGTTGACCGATACCAAAAAAGGCGATTTCGTTCAACTGCTGACGGTCTATAGCGTGTGATAAGGCAATCCTAAAACGTCGATCGGCAAATATTTTTCGCAGAATAGGATCTTTATGGTTCAAGTTGAGTGAGAGTGAAGAACCGCCACCACTACTAATCCATAACCGAACACTGTAACCTCTATTCCTGCTGTTTGTTTTGAATTTGGGGAAATTATCAAATTGGAGATGTCGTCCCTGCATCCCAATCTCGCCATTCATAGCTTTCATGTTAATGATTTCGGTATTGTAGATCTCAAACGTCATCCGGTCGATATACGGCAGTTGGTTTCCATCTCCATCGACTTTCCAATAATACGGATTACGCTCAAAAACAATCAATTGGGCGGGTGGTGGTACCTTGATAATCCAAGGCCAAAGTCTGGGAACTTCGGTGTTTTGCCAACTAGCTTGGTCTTCAAAAAGCTGGTACCAGAAATCGAACGATTTCTTTTTGGTCATTTCCACCAGTTGTCCCTTAGGTATAAAATCCGGGTGAAATCTTTTTAAGTAGTGGCCTGGATATTCGACCATCGGGTAACTTCGACCTGAGGCAAGCGCTTTGAGAAAGAGACCATAAGGGCTGACGAAGCGGAATTGCACCACATGGTTATCAACCTTCTCAACTTCCATTGGTACGCCATCACGTTGATATTCGCGTGGGATAGTCGGAGTTAGTTCGGGATTTTTGACCACATGGTTGTACCAAAACAGGATATCATCGACAGTGAATGGCATACCGTCTGACCAGCGGATGCCCTCTCTCAGCCAAAACGTATAGGTCCTTCCTTCATCGGTGATTTCCCATTTAACTGCTAGATTGGGGAAAATCTGCTGTGCCATTGGTCCCCAGCGGACTAATCCGTCGTAGGCCAACCGAGCACGAAAAATCCCAATATCCGGTGCGCTGGTTCCATAACGCTGCCAAGTGCCACCGTATGGACCATTTTGATCAGGCGGATGAATCACCAAAGGATTTTTCGGCAGTCGATACACCACGGGTGGTAATTCAGTTCCTTCCAGCATCGGTGATTGGTTAAAGATAGGAGCTTTCGTCCATTCACCAACTGTGTGTACTCCTCCCTCCATCCGGCAGAATTCATCTTTGGTCACCGGACGAAAAGCATCGCCTAGCGACGAGGTGGGCATACCAGATGCCTTTATGTTGGCGCCGAGCGTGGTTTCCAGATGCCGGATATCTTGTTTCTGTCCCCATTTGCCTAAAGACCAAGTCAGTTGTGCTAGGAGAATGACAAGTAAGACCAACCCAGCCAAGATAACACCTAGTCTTAAAAGAAGGTTAGACGAGGTTTTGAAAATCGGTTTTTGGTTGAGGCTCATTCTCTATTACCTTTGTGTTGGTTCATTCCGCCAAATGACAGCGTGTTAGATGCCCTGTAGCAATTTCTCGAAATTCGGGAACCTCTGTCTTGCATCTGTCCTCCGTATATGGACATCTGGGGTGGAAGACGCAACCAGAGGGTAAGTTTGCCGGGTCAGCTACCTCGCCAGAAAGAAGTACGCGTTTCAAGTTCCTCCTTGGTTGAGGGATCGGAACCGCTGCCAACAGTGCTTCGGTATATGGGTGCCTCGGTTGACGGAACAATTCATCGGCAGTACCAAGTTCGACCAGCCGTCCTGCGTACATGACAGCAATACGATCAGAAATATGGTGAACAACACTAAGATCATGAGCAATGAACAAGTAAGTCAGTTGGAAGGTTTTCTGCAACTCCTGCAACAGATTTAACACCTGTGCTTGCACCGAGACATCAAGGGCAGACACCGGTTCATCAGCTACAATCAATTTCGGGTGCAACGCCAAAGCCCGCGCAATACCAATTCTCTGTCGTTGACCACCACTAAAGGCGTGCGGATATCGACGCATATGTTCCGGTTTCAAACCAACTTGGGTGAGCAACCCTCGTACATGCTGTTCTCGTTTTGACCGATCCGACACACCGTTAACCAGCAATGGTTCGCCTATAATATCAGACACGGTCATACGTGGGTTCAACGAAGAGTAGGGATCTTGGAAGATCATTTGCATGTGTCGCCGTAGCGGCCTCAGCGTTTTCTCTGTCGCTGTAGCCAGATCATATGACTGACCATCCAAACGAAATAAGATTTGGCCAGCGGTGGGCGATAACGCCCGCAACATCGCTCGTCCGACGGTCGTTTTGCCAGATCCGCTCTCACCGACCAATCCCAGACATTCGCCGTGATGCAAATCGAAACTAATCCCATCAACAGCACGAATCTGCCCAATCACCTGATTGAAGAATCCCTGTTTGACCGGAAAGTACTTCTTCAGATTTCTAACCTGTAAAAGAGGTTCTTTGTTCACTGTATTTTGCCTTTCTCTCGAATGAAGCAAGCTACATGCTGATTGGCTCTAAGTTGAGATAGCATGGGTGGGTCTCCTTGATTACAATGCCCATCTGAAAACTCTTCACAACGCGGATGAAACGGACAGCCGGTTATCTGCTCAAATGGGTTTGGAACAGATCCTGCAATGACCTTGAGTTCCGCCTTTGGTTGTTTGCCACGACCTGGGACAGATTCGAGCAAAGCCTGAGTATATGGATGTTGAGGATTGGTAAACAGGTCAGTCATTTCAGCCTGCTCAACAATCCTCCCCATGTACATGACTGCCACTTGATCTGCCATTTCGGCAACGACACCAAGATCATGTGTAATTAGCAGAATCGACATTTCAAACTCGGCCTGTAAGTCACGCATAAGTTGCAGAATTTGGGCTTGGATGGTCACATCAAGCGCGGTTGTTGGTTCGTCTGCGATCAGCAGCTTAGGTCGACAGGCTAAGGCCATTGCGATTACCGCCCGTTGGCGCAAGCCTCCACTCATTTGGTGTGGGTATTGATTGAAGCGTTCGACCGGATTCGGGATGCCAACTCGTTGCATCATGTCAATTACCTGCGATCGTGCTTCCGCTTTTCCAAGGTTCATATGGAGTGTTAGGGCTTCCATGATCTGATTACCGACGGTGTGCACCGGACTCAGTGAGGTCATCGGTTCTTGAAATATCATGGCAATTTCACTCCCACGGATTGCTCTAATCCTCTTGTCTTCTTCTTTGAGATCTGTTAGCACAACATAATCTGAGTTTGATCGATGAAGCACAATTTCACCAGATACAATCCGGCCCGGTGAGGCAATCAACCGCAGCACTGAGAAGGCTGTCACGCTTTTGCCGCATCCGCTTTCGCCGACGATGGACATCGTCTCACCGAGAGGAATCTCCAGATTGACTCCATTTACAGCCCGAACAATACCTTCATCCAAGAAAAAATGCGTCCGCAAATTCTGGATGGATAACAACGTATTTTTCATAAGATGCCTAACGTTCGTAAGGATCAGCTGCGTCTCTTAATCCGTCTCCCATAAAGTTGAATACCAGTACAGTTAAGATCACGAAGACTGCAGGACTCAACAACCACGGGTAAAAGGCGACAGTTTGAATGTTCTGCGCTTCTTTCAGGAGAACCCCCCAACTGGTAATGGGCGGACGCAGACCAAGACCAAGGAAACTTAGCGAGGTCTCACCAATAATCATGCCGGGTATGGCCAAAGTGAGACTAACGATAATATGACTCATAAAAGATGGAAGTAGATGACGCCACATAATTCGGGTTTGGCTGGCACCAACCAGAAGGGCCGCGGTAGCAAAGTCTTCCTCTCTCAGTGACAAGATTTTACCTCTAACCTGACGCGCTAGACCAGTCCAACCAATGATTGATAGGACAACGGTAATACCAAGGTAGATCTGTAGGGACGACCAAGAAGACGGAAGTGCAGCAGAAAGTGCCAGCCATAGAGGAATCTGGGGAAAAGACCTGAGAATTTCGATCATACGCTGGATCAGGTTATCAACCCAACCACCGGAGTATCCAGAGATGGCACCAATTGATAAACCCAGAATGAAACTCAGACTTACTCCAAGCAGACCAATGGTGAGTGAGACACGTGAACCGTAAATGATCCGTGAGAGCAGGTCTCGTCCCATGGAATCCGTGCCCAGCAGAAACAAAGTACCACCTGAATCAACACCAATGAGGTGCCGATCCATTTTGAACAACCCCCAGAATCTGTAGGTTTGACCTTTAGCCAACAGGCGGATCGGGTATTTCTGTGTCGGATCCTCTTGGTAAGATTTTTGAAGTGTTTCTGGATCACGCTGTCCTTTTAAACCGTATACAAAGGGCCAGAAATCAAGCCCATCTTCAGAGGAAAAATGAAGGCGCTGCGGCGGTGCATAGGTGTAAGAAGTATCTTGGAACGACAACGAATAAGGAGCCAAAAACTCGCAGAAAATTGCTGTCAGATAAAGCACGAGGAGAATCGTCGCAGACCAGACAGCAACGCGGTGCTTGCGAAACTTCCACCACATTAACTGCCACTGTGAGGCCGTGTAGGTACCAGTATTGTCTTTGCCTCTATTGGAATCTGGAATTACTGGTGAAGGGGTAGAGGGTATTTCTGTTTGGATTTGATCCTGCACTGTGTGTTATTGCTGATTGACCTAACGGAAGATTTAAATCGATTTCTACTCTCAAATTTTGATATGCTGCTGAGGGAACCAACGACCTATGGTTAAAATAGCCCCGTTCAATCAGCATATCAACCAGTGTTAACCACTGTCAAGACCAATTTTACCAGTTTGTTATTATTGGATGTATTGATCAAGTTCTATATAACTCTGCTTGCCTCCGACAAAAACGCGGGCCATGCCGTCAGAGAAGTCTGAAGCCCAGTCAAACTGAGGTTTGATTATTACCTCACCCTTTTTATCGATAAAGCCGTATTTGTCATCAACCTTAACACGTGCTAATCTTTGTGAAAAATCGTAGGCATCATCAAATTCAGGGGCAATGACAACCTTTCCCTTGCCGTCTACATATCCCCACTTATCCCTCATTTTTATAGCGGCCAATTCTTCAGAGAATGGTAAAGCATCATCAAATTTAGGAGGAATGACAATCTCTTTCTTGCTATTTATGTATCCCCACTTCCCGTTTTGCTCAATAGGTGTCAAATCGGTCTGGTTACATCCACAGACTAAGGAACACATCCCAATGACGACAATCCAAAGAATCTTAACCTGATGATCCAGTAGCATTGTTTTTGCTATCTTGTTTCCCCTCTCACTAATTTTCAACAGCAATGGTTTTCCAATCCACTGATGTCCGGCCTGCCATGTCGACTGTCGCGGTCCGCAGACGATAGGTTCCGGACCACTCGAGGCCAAAGTCAATTTCTATTTTATACCTTGAATCGTCTTGATTGATAATCCGCGATTTCAAATCTTCCCAATGCAGAAACCGGTAGTCCTCTTCGTTAGGACCATAGAGTTCCCAGCAGACCATGACGTTGTTGTAGATTCCCTGAGCGTCAGTGCCAGTAGTGTAGTAAATTGCGGAAGATCCCTCCACTATAGTGGCGCATGCCGTGATTTCCAGTGGTGATCCCCCTTCATGGCTTGAGAGTTCAACAGCGAGTTGGGGAGGCGTTCCTGACGGTCGAACTGGTGTTCTTGCTTTATCATATACATTTTTTTTACCCTCTTCAAGAACCTCTACTTTACCGTCTTCTCTGATGCGGATCGCTTCCCGATAACCCCGCAGGTTTAGTCCGTCCAAGTTCCAGAGGAGATCATAAGCAACGCCGAGCCGGATACACCGTTCTATTTCGGTGAAAAAGTTGTTCATCACCACACGATACTTGATGTTTTCTTGATTTAGCCGTTCCAAATTGAGTTCATCAAGTCCCCACAGGTTGCCTTTTCCCATGTAGACGTGTCCGAGATTATAACCGGGTGGTAGAAGGATGACAACTTCCGCTGCTTGTTTAAGTTTGTCCAAATTTCTATGGGGATGACTTTCTGCGTGCGCACGCAGATTTCTTGATAGAGCTAGATACTCGCTGTAAGGAACACAAGCCAACTGGTAGGTATCCCAATAGAGGAAAAATTTCGCACCTAAATCGTAAGCGTGGGTTTGCAGCCAGAAGGTATCTGCTCGATCAACTGCACCATAAACGCTCATCCCCCAATCTTTATTCGCCAATCTAGCGGCACCACGGAGGAAACCGTATATAATGCTGGCTAAATTCTTCGGATTATCAACTGGGATCTGGCAACCGTAAGCCACATTCATCTCGGGTAGTGTTCGAAGTGTACCAAAGCGTCCGGGCGGCTCAAAGACCATGGCTGAAGGAACTTCACCTTCACCTTCTGTGAGCTGGTGAATGGCTGAGCTTACCATTGTTTCCCAGCTGTACATATTCCGTTGAAGGAAATCCATTTCACCAAGGTCCACGTCTGAGCGTGCTGACAGTTCATTCATCAACCTGACTGGGGCTCCCTGGTATTTTGCCTGTCGGAAATAGTCTTGAAAATTTTCGAGTGCGATTTGCGGTGTAATAGATTTCCGAAATAATTGATCGGTCTCCAGCCTAGGACGAATGACGCTGTCTCTAGTACAAACTGCTGGTTCATCCATGAAAATGGTCGGCCCCAGATAATTGCTTCGGTACAAATACTCCGGATACTCAATTTCTTGACCACCTATTCCCCAATAGAACACATTGCATTGATCAACCCACTTGACTTGTTTTGCGTCAACTCGTAAGCAGTTGATACCAGCATCAATCATTTCAAGGTAGTCATTTTTCGTGAGTTGAACCAATTCATAATCAGATTGATCATAGCGGCGCACCTCATCCTTCTGTTTACTGTTATGGGCAGGGCCGATTAGAATGTCGGGGGTGAGGTGAAGAACCTTTGTTTCCATCGGCATAACTGGGTTTTCCAGATAATCCAAACTGTCAAGAAGGTAAAGATGTCCTAGGTATTTCAGTTGCTGCTGAAAAATTTCGTCCGAAGTTGCGTCTTTGATTGGTTGAGGTATAAGGTATGGCCAACAACCGAGGCTAGGCAGCACCGCTTTATCCGTCAATTTATGGCGGAATTCTAGTGGTTGGCTATCTCCCTCTTGCAGGATATATCGAGAGACGTTATGACTGATTTTGGCCAACTTAAATGCTGGATATGATTCAACAAGTAGCCAGACACAAAATCCCTCCCCATTTGTTTTTTTTGCCTGCAAATGTAACCACTGGTATTTTGTTTTATTGGCTTCTTCAACTGCCCCCAAAGTAAGAATCAAAGTTCTGACAACAGATTTAGGAACGTCCTTTTCTTGAATATAATGGTACTTTGCTGTTGTGCCCGGTGTACCAAGGAGGGCATTATCATTATCTTTGCGTTTTTTCATTTGTCTCTTAGAGAAATCTGGTAATAGAATATTGTGCCCTCTATGAAGCTAGCGTTGCAAACCAATCACGCACCCGAACCTTATCCGAATCGCCACCAAATCCCAAACTAAACCAGCCAGAATAACCTTCGGTATTCAGCCGTAAGAACAGCGTTTCAAAGTCGATATTCCCCTCGCCAGGGACGAGATGGACTTCATATTCCCCCGTATTGTCATTGAGTCTCACCTGACCAATATTGTTTGTCCCAAACGCATCCAAGAATCCCTGCCATCCTTCAGATACCAGATGACCATGTGCGACATTGAATGCCCACTTAAAATGTGGAGACTCAATCGCGCCCAAGAACCAATGTGTCTCTTCAACATTGCGAGGAATATAGTGAATTTCGGCCAGATCTGGTTCTTTGTTATGATTCTCAAAGAAAACGACAACGTTGACCCTTTCCGCCTCCTCCACCAGCCGCCTCATCCGGTCAACAGCAGTTTCTCGGCGTCGCTGAACATCACCGAAGTGATAGCCTCCATGTCCGACCAGCCACCCGCAACCTAGGCGAGCGGCTAAGTCAAGATTGGCAAAAAGGTATTGATCTACCGCTTCCGTCATGATAGGCACATACTCAGCATTATTAATCGCCGACGATGGATGGATGCCAATTGCGATGCCATGCGCCTCACACAGGTGGCGTACCATTCGGACACGGTCAACGTCGAAGGAATCAATATCGTTAGGAGGTAGATCTGCTTGAAAGTCGATATAACCAAATCCGTTTTGAGCAGCCCAGCGAATCGAGTCCTCAATGGGTTTGCTTTTTGGGGCGTCGAAGCCGAAGCGATCCTTCATAGTCTTCTCCTCCTAACATCGGTACACTTCTCGACAATTTTTAAAGATTGTCAATTATCAATTCGATAGTGTTCAATTGCGTCTTCGTCAAGTTCTATTCCCATTCCCGGTTCTTGCGGAATTTGGAGACAACCGTCTTTTACCGTGTATAGCGTCTCAGATTTAACCAGCTGATTCAAAGGGGACCAAGCCTCTTCAGGTAAAGCTGGTGGTGTGGTGTAAACCAATTCCTGTATGCGGCAGGTACGGATCGTTGCGGCAACTTGAAGAGAGTAAACCAGATCCATCCCGTGCGACCCGTGAAAAACACACTCCACACCAAACATTTCCGCCATACCAGCTATCTTTTTTAGTGTACTGATGACATTGGCACAATGGGGTTGGACAATATCAAAGGCTTCTCCCTGCATATACCCCCGGTATACCTCTACCGGCTGATGCTCACCACCGGTGATGGCAATTTCCGTTTCAGCCCGAAGCCGTGCGTGAAGTTGCACGTCACCGCGAGTAAAGGGTTCTTCCAACCACGTGGCATCCACTTCTTCCAGCGCTCTGGCGGCTCGAAGCGCGGTGGCATAATCCCAAGTGGTACCTGAGTATTGTGCTGTCCGGTCAACCATGACCTCTACCTTATCTGGTCCGCCAACCAGTTCTCGAATCAACCTGATGGCTTCGACATCTTCCATCAAGTCCGGACGAAAAATGCGAATCTTGACCGCTTTGTAGCCCTGTTCTACGTACCGTAACACATCCTCAGCCTGTTGCCGCGGAGTTACATCGGTTTGGTCTGCCGCGCCGGGCCAGACGCAGGTCAGATACAGGGGGATTTCTTCACGGTATGCTCCTAGTAATTTGTGTAGTGGTAAGCCCACAGCTTTACCCACGATGTCCCAAAGAGCATTTTCCGCACCATACCACTGATCAAGGCCCGCTTCCAGATGCCGTTCAATCTGAAACGGATCTTTACCCACTAAAAGCTGACTGACAGCGTCGGTATCCACCAGATGGAATCCATAGCCCGTGAGGCCTTGATCAGTACGGATCCTGGTGATGTCCGCAGAATTATAATATTTCCGTAGAAATTCCTCACTAGAGAGTGGAACTTCTACGCGAAAACTCTCAACAGCAGTTATTTTCACAGTTTACCTCTCCTGTAGCGGATTCCTGCAGGGAGTGCTCATTTGTTCCAACGACTCCATAATTCATATGTCATATGACCAGGACCCAGATGGCAATATAACCTGTTGAATAATTTGTTTTGATCATGATGCAAAACGGAATGGTCACGGCACGCTTAATTATTCCTGTTTGATATGACGTTCAAACGCACTGATTTCTTCCTCTCCTTCTAGAACCCCTATCTCCAAATGGAAATCACGAATTTCGCCAGGCTGGATGTAATGTAGATAGCCATGCTTGCGGTTCCAGGCACGACCTAGCATACTGACATTGCCAGGCTCAATCCCAGTAACATACGTGCCTTTGTGAAAATGTTGCCATTGCGTAACTATGGGCATCTCTTGGATAGGAAATTCCCAATAGATTCCGAGCTTTAGCTCATCATTAACCAACGCCACCTGTACATTGCCCTCTTCATCTGCAATCGGACGATGTATGTATACATCATCGTGCGCCGTTTCCTGTGGAGATTGAACCACCTGATATTCTTCCGGCCCAACCTCCCGGTCTTCCAGCCATTCCGTAGTCTGTTGGCTGTTGATCACCAAACGGGTACCCCGATCGAGGAGAGGAAAGCCCGGATTAGTATGATAGACAAACATCAGCGGCGAAGGATCCACGCTAAGGTTCTCGATTTGATCGTGAATTCGCAGGCATTTTTCGCCTAGCACAGTAGAAATCTCCCGGGTGAGTTCCAAATTTGTGCCGAAGACCACTGCTTCACGCATCCTACCGCGTACACGTACAACGTAATCCTCTCCCTCCCAGTTACATTCGGTTGCGACACTCTTAGCAGGAATAAAAGAGAGACGGCCATGAAGTCCAAGCTCCTCATTTTCCTCTTCGTGATCCACTTCAGGATGGCCGGTAAAGATCATACCGCAACTAGTCACCAAACCACCAAAGAACCCACGCATCCAGCCATAGCCCTGAGGTTCGTAGAAGGCTGGCCCCACATCCCCGGTGTTGCTGCGAAAGCAAAGAGACATACCTTGGTAATGTGCCGAAGCAATATCCAGTGAGCGGCCTGGCAGAATGGAGAAACAAAGCCCAGAAGCATTGAAAACCTCAATTAAGTCGGCTCCCCGTTCATTTCCTTCCACCAATTCTGCTCGGCGGACACCAGCCAGTTGGGTCATATCACCAACTAATTCCAGCAGTTGTTTTTTGCCGTACTTGCGTCCAAAAAGTCGTGGCACTGTTACCCCCTAAAAAGTAGTCAGCCAAAATCATTTACACAGAAACTGAGTTAAACCAATTTATTCATCATAACATACCTTGTTTATTCCATACTATATTACTTTTGACGAAATCATCGAGAAATATAAATAGTACTTTTACTCCAGATAAAACATCGTCAGCAAGCCAGAACACCTGATATACTGGTAATACTTAGATGCCAATATAAGGAAATAAAAACCCATTAGATCCAAAATTGGTAAACTCTTGGCCAATTGAATAAGATTCCGATGATCGTCCAAACGCTGGACATAGCGAACTCACCGAAGACAAGTCCCAGAAAGAGCGGTGCTGTTCGGCGGTACGCCTTTAGCCCTCCGTGATGAAGTATTGTCCACTTAAGAACCCAACTGGTGAGCATACAGGACCACAGGAAACTCATGTCGTAACTTCCGGCCACGGCGTATCCAAACGGGTGAAGCGGCCACCAGAGGAAAGCAGATCTAAGAATTGCCATCATGGTAGCCAGTGCAAATCCAAGTCCAATTACGAAGAGATGATAGACGTCGATTTCCGTGGGGCTACGCAACCATTCCTGTAAATACAACCACGGTTCTCGCGCCCAGTATTCAGACGGGTACGGCATATTATCCAGACCTAATCGGTAGCTGGTATCCAGCAATAACCAAAAAGTAACGATGATTCCTGCCGCAGATCCAACCACGATTGACCAGACCATGTTTCGATGGGATAACCCAATGCTATCGGCAATTCTGAACCCTTCTAGTTGGTGAGGCATAATATGGTTGTCGAAGCGGCGGCTGATAAACCAGAAGAGTGGCATAACGGCTTTAGTAGTGGCAGTTAGGTTGGTAGTCCCCACGCCAGAGGTGATCATCTGCACCGGTCCACAAAAGTGCGCATCGTGATCAGGAAACCCGATTTCAGCACGCAACCGCGTAATAGCCATGGAAAGGGCGAAGAAAAAGAGAAAAAAGGTAACGGATACAGCAATCGACATTCCAGCCCACCAGCCGAAGAGAATGAGAAAACTCAGGCCCAGTACGATCCCAATCCAAGCCATGCGATAAAGTGTTTCCTCGCTGTTTGGCTGTCCAACGACTAGCCGGGTAAAAATTTGCCAGAAGTAGTGCCTTCCTCGCCAGATGGCTAAGACTAAAATTGCCATGTAAGCACCAACAGATTCTTGCACGATATAGGCGTGTCGACCGTAGGCTGGGTAGGTTTGCCATCCCAGCATAGATCCCAGTATTCGTAATCCTTAGCCAGTAGAAGTAGAAAAAACAACATGAGAAGAGAAGATCAAGCGGCATGAAAAAACTGAGCTCGATGATAGAAGGAATAAAGGCAATCCGCATGGCGCGTAGTGAATTCCAAGGCTTATTGGTAAAGATATGACCGATGTGCTGACGCTTAAAAAAGGTGAGTTCGGGCATTTGCGGAAACAACATATGCAACCCATTGACGAGGTTGATGGTTACCGCCATGGCGAAACCGATCCACATCAGACGATTGTAGAAATGAGGTCGAACCAAGTTGAGAGGAATCTCAGCAATTGGATAGGCTAACTTTTCCCGCTTGACCCACTGTTGACAAACGATGATGTCGACGCACAACATGACTACGACCAAAACGAAGGTGAAAAGTGACCACCAGCAGAGCGGAATCAGCCAGGCCTCCAAATTCCACCGTGAGTAAAGGCTGGCATCTCCTTGGTAGTAGTCAGTCAAGGCTTTTGGTTGCGTCACTGTTAGCCAGAACGGCAGGTCATGATGGAAAAGCGTGCGCCACTCATTTTCCGGTGTTGCCCCCCAAAAGGCGCAGGTCACAACCGGCAATAGGATTGGTAACATACCGTAAGAACAAAGTGCGGTTACCATATTGACCATGATGTAGATGGTCAAGAGCTCTTTGGTATCAAGGAAAAATAATGAAGACGTCCCATCGGATTTTCTCTTGAACCGATCTCGTACTTGGTTGAACGAAAATAACACCCACAGCGTGAAAATCGAATTGAAGAAGAGGGAAAATACGGTCGCGCCAGCCGCACGACGCACCTCTTCCATCTGAATAATCCAGTAGCAGTTCACCGGAATCAGCAGGAGCCCGATAATCCAGGCTCTAAACAGAGGGCGGTCGCTCTGTTTACCATCAACTATGCGGGAACGGTTATCTAATCTCATCAGTTCAATCTGTTTGCCGTAATCGTTCCTCCCATGCTATTTGATGGTACCACCGACGTTTTCCTGCTCTATCAGCTCTTCCAACGTAACCTTTTAGCGAGTCTCACAATTTCATGATCTACTTCTACCCTGGTCTTACCTTTACCTTACCATGTCAAGACAAGGATGATTAACACTTTATTTTTTT
>DTUY01000237.1 GCA_012963885.1 Candidatus Poribacteria bacterium
TTCGGTGCAGGATTTTTCTCGCGTCGCCTATCACAACATCTTTTGCTTGTGATAGGCGATGAATTAGCTAGGTATTCGTTCTAATCAACATAACTTGCAAGCAACCTGACCATCTGATTCGACCAATCCTACTACAAGGCAGATGTTCAGTTCCTTCTCTAATTCGCCGAGCTCGCCGAAATACTTTTTATGAAGCAAGTATGCTCATCCATCCGAAGCCATTTCAAGGCAATTTCAGCCACACGGGGCGGTTGTCACTCTCCGACTTGAGATCAATCTAATTGTTGCTTTATCTCTCCCCACTTAATCGGCAATTTCGATAGAAAATCGACGGCTAAACCACTGAAATCTCGAATCTCCGGGCGGGAGAGAGCTCGATCGTAGAGTTTCACTTCATCAATGGCTCCAGCGAAGGGTTTTGCAACTCGAAATTCGCTCGACCGAGGACCAATCGCACCGGTTACTTTTGTTCTTCCCGTTTCCTGGCCATCTTCATAAAGAACAAGTTCCTTCTCATCATAGGTACAGGCAAGATGGTACCATACACCAGCTTTCCACTCATTACGCTTAGTGAATAATGTTCCTTTCGAGATCTCACCAATAGTGTCTATCCAACAGCGAATCGTATTTTTGGGACCTATAGGCTCATTAGCTGCCGGATTCTTATTAAATGCGAACATTGGCCCTTTGGCATGGTAAACAATATTAAATCTTGGATCTTTTGAGTCTAGATCATGCTCGGGTCTCATCCAGAACATGCAGCTCATGGGTGAAACTTCCAGTGATGGTTTCCGTCCGCCGTTCATCCATGAACCACCCCCGTCAAATTCTGCGGCTTTACCAGTGGTTCCATCAACCCATTTGGCACCTTGAATCACACCATCATGACCATTTCCGGAGGCATCTTTAGCATCTCCGTCAAGTGGCCAGTGAGCTACTAATCCTTCTTCTTTCACACCTATAGCATCCAAGCACAATAGAAACAAGACCAAGATTAATAAGGAAAAAACGTGACCTACAAAAGCAGTTTTATAGAGCATAATCAACCTTTCATATTTGTTTTTTTGTTATAGAACTGAGAAGCAACTTACACTAGTTCAGGCAAATATTTTTTGCTTTTGCCTGACGATTTAGCGGGATGGTAGCACAACCTTTTCTGCAAGTCAAACATAATAAGCGGCCCCTCCCCTATTGGCAATTATAAACCAGCCTAGGAAGTCGCGGATTCAGTCTATTTGACATAAGGGCCCCAGGTAAGATACAATCAGGCGTGTTTATTATCTCCAATAGCTACTTCGAAACTAAAAGTGATTCGGTTTCTGACAAGTCTGATAACTTTGGTCACGTGTTGAACTAGGCATTTCGAGTTGCTGCCGGAGTCATTCTACCGGAATGTCCCCCACAATCATGACTGTTATAAATAAACACAAAGGGCAAACAATGAGCATAAGCGATCAGGTTTCCACGGCCCTACCCATGCCCGAACTTGAGCAGGAACATCGTATTGAAGCGAAAGTCCTGCAATATCAACAGGCTGGCTACACGATTCTTCAAAATGCTGTTCCGCTTGACTTATTAGTGGAACTTCAAGCGAGGTTCGATCAATACACGGAAAAAATCATTCGGGAACGGGGCGAAGAATGGCGGAATTACGGAAGGCGATTCCAGATCGATGAACTTAAAGGTGATGACGCTTTCCAACAACTGAGTGAACTGCTTTCGCTTCATCCCTTGATCCTCTGCATGGCACGCGCTGTTTGGCAAAGAAATCCCAAGTTCCGCAACACATATGGCAGCGTCCACTTTGGCGGAGAAGCGTCGAATCAGTCGTGGCATAATGATGCGCGTTATCCTGAACGCGAAGGCGTTCGCTTCATCCCATTCCTGATTCGTGCATCGATGCTGATGGACGAGGTGACCGAAGACATGGGCCCAACTGCGTTGATGCCTGGAAGTCACGGCACACGCTTCAGCCCTCCATCGTGGGTTCATACGACGGATCGTCAACCGAGGGAACTACCAGGAATGCTAAAGTTTACAGGCAAGGCCGGGGATATCCTGCTCAACGACGTATCCATTTGGCATGCCAATACACCCAACCTAAGTTGCCGAGCTCGAAAGTTGGTCTGGCTCTTATGGGAACCCGGCTTGAAATAGCTTCGATCCGTTAGAGGAAACCCAGGGGGTAGACCAAGCCAGTAGCACTTACTCTATTTCCTGGAGACTGTGTGTCCACGCAGAAGATGATGATTCTGGAACACGTAATTTCGAATCTCTTCTGGTATGCGACCGGTTTTATTCAGATTTTATCTTTCCCCATGCGGATGCTAGTTTGTCCTTAGTGGAAACAGCAGCGACAACAGATCCTATCTCCGCGCTGGAGAGAGCTCGATCGTAGAGTTTCACTTCATCAATGGCTCCAGCGAAGGGTTTTGCAACTCGAAATTCGCTCGACCGAGGACCAATCGCACCGGTTACTTTTGTTCTTCCCGTTTCCTGGCCATCTTCATAAAGAACAAGTTCCTTCTCATCATAGGTACAGGCAAGATGGTACCATACACCAGCTTTCCACTCATTACGCTTAGTGAATAATGTTCCTTTCGAGATCTTACCAATAGTGTCTATCCAACAGCGAATCGTATTTTTGGGACCTGTAGGCTCATTAGCTGCCGGATTCTTATTAAATGAGAACATTGGTCCCTTGGCATGGTAAACAATATTAAATCTTGGATCTTTTGGGCCCAGATCATGCCCAGGTCTCATCTAGAACATGCAGCTCATGGGTGAAACTTCCAGCGATTTTTTCCGTGAGCCGTTCATCCATCCCTTACCCCCATCAAATTCTGCGGCCTTGCCAGTGTTTCCATCAACCCATTTGGCATCTTGAATGACGCCGTCGTGACCATTTCCGGAGGCGTCTTTAGCATCTCCGTCAAGTGGCCAATGAGCTATCAGCCCTTCTTCTGTTGCACCTATAGCATCCGAACACAATAGAAACAAAACCAAAATTAATAAGGAAAAAACGCGACCGACCAAAGCAGTTTTATAGAGCATAATCAACCTTTTGTATTTGTTTTTTGTTATAGAACCAAGACGCAATTCGCACTATTAAGTAAATATACTTTCATTTTTGCTGTATATCCAAACATTATATATAGTAACACGATCTAATGGACATTACCATAAAAATTTATACATCGGTCTTTCTAGCGCTATACCGAGTAAACTCCAGAAGCTACCTGCAACAAATTCGCCGAGTATAAGACCTAAGAAAAAAGGAGCTAATTCTCGGTGAGTTTTTGAGCCACCTAATCTAAGAACAATTGACTTTGCCAACCACGCGATAAAGATTGAAAACCAAAATCCACGGACAGAGAAGCTAGTTGCTACAACATAGCCAGCGGGATGAAAGGGCCAAAACAAAAATCGCATTCGCATCATCATTAGAAATAGCGAAAAAGCGCAACCAACCAGCATAGCACCGATGGCTGTATAGTCGGGCAATAAAGGATAGTAGAGCCAACTTCTCAGTTGACTAAAGGCGTGTGTGCCTCTCCACCTGGAATTAAGACCCGGAAATTTATATTGGTTGTGCAGATAAGCCCAAAAGAAAGCCAATGCCCCAGCCACAGTGGCAACTGTGATGGCTACAAATAGTACCGATGGCTTCACCTTGGTTCTATCGGCGATTTTAAACCCCTCCAACTGGTGTGGCATAGGATGTGGGCGGTAGGCACGGTTAAAGAAGCGAAAAAAAGAGAACATGGTTAAATTTTCAGGTCCGAAGCGCCGTGTTCCGAAGATGGTGACAACCATTTCGGACAAACCGGAATCGTGGAAGTCGTGCACCGGAGACCCCAGTTCGGCTCTCATACGGGTAATGGCTATGGAGATGGCAAAATACAACAGGAAAAAGATGAAAACGGCCCCCATTGACATTCTAGCTTGCCAGCAAAAGAGCGTGATTACAACCATACCGAACAAAATACCCATAAAAGCCAATCGATACTGACCTGACGTCTTGAAATGGGCCAACTGAGATCCAGAGGATGAAAACTGAGTGGCACCACCGTCAGGAACCGAGCTGAAAATTGCCTTCTTAAAATGGGCTCGGCTGATCCAGATGGCGATCAGACACAAGCCAATCAATCCACCAAAAGCTTGTTCTCCAATGTAGGGGAACCGTGGAAGTTCTCCCAATCCAATCGCATATGCCACTACCGGTTGCAACTTGCCAAAAAAGAAGAAAAACCAAAAAGAGAACGAAAGATCCAATGGTATAAAGAAAGCCAACCCAACCACTGCAGGAATCATCATTACGGGTATTGACCCCGTTGCACTCCATGGTTTCTCGGTAAAAAATCTCCCCAAGTCCAATCCTCTCCCCGTCTTCTCATACAATTCCCCACCTAAGCTGGGAATTATCGGATACAGATGGTGAAGACCATTGACGATATTGATGGAGAACGCAAGACCGAAGCCCAGCCACATGACCTTATTCGTAAAGAAATCTGACTCTTCAGTTGTCATTGCAAATGGCAACTGAATAATCGGATAACTAAGCTTTTCTTCTTTGACCCACTGCTTTCTAACAATAACATTGACACAAAGCATAACAAAGAGAAGCGCAAAGAGAAAACCAGACCAAGCCAATGATGGCAACAGCCATGCTCGCAAGTGTTCGGAAGTATATAAAGTGGATCCTCCATTATACAAGTCTTCCAGAGTACCTTTTTCTTCGACCACCAGCCATCTTGGAATGAATCGCCAAAACAGATTTGTCCATTCATTTTCCAGTGTTGCAAAGAGGAAAGGTGTGCTTATAATACCAACAAGACTTTGTATGATATCCAACCCAGAGAGAGAAGAAGCAATCGATAGCATCACGTAGACCAGAAGGACCTCGCCTTGGTGAAAAGCAAACCTAGGTAAGAACTTCCTAAGAAAGGTATTCAAAAGTGTTAAGAGAAATACGCTGAAAATAACGTTGAAATAAAGAGAGATATTGGTGGTGTATGATTGATCAGTCACCCGCCCCATAGAGATCCAGTAGCAGTTCGCAACGATTAGGATAATACCAATTGTCAGTGCGCGTTGTGAAAGTGGAGTATCAGTTGTACGTTGTTTGTTATAATGATTCATTGGTCATTTTATTACAGGTTTCATCCACCAGTTCTAACTAGGATATATTTCTTAAAGGAACCAAATTAAAGTGCTAGTGATCAGTGTATACAGGAATGATTGAATAATGTAAGGTACAGCGTGGGCAAAATATTCCGTTTCTCGATTGAGTCCTTACCATTCGGCCTTTAGTTTCCAAGCAATTGAGCCGATAAAGAAAACAGAACGCACGCATAACTTCTCCCAGCATTCTGTGATCGCCGATCATATCCTCCGTAATCTAAAAAAACACAATCAAAGTATCATCCAGCTGGCCCGCTTATTTCAAGGTCTTAATTACTTAACCAACCTCTATATCTACACCTGAGACCGTCGTGTAAAAATGCTGCTTGTCTTGCACCAAGTCTTCATCCAGCCAGCACTGACATACTAATCGTGGTCGATTGCCAAATAGTGCGGGTTTTCCTCTTCATTCATTGGGAACACAACGAAACAGGGGGATTTCCTTGCCAGTGTAGGGTGTGAGCATTTTCATCGTTGGATTCAGTGGTGGATACGGAGCTAAAATTCCAAGCGCAGAAAATAGGAATGGTTAGGATCTCAACTCGCAAAAATGAAGAAAGCTACTGGCCATCATCACAATCCCGTCGCTAAAACTTGCCTTCTATGGTGTTTCTACTTCATAAGCAATTTTTTTAGGATTACTGCTTAGTGTTCTGAGGAAGGCTAACGGGAAATCTGAAATTTCGCCGCATTAATTTTGGATATTCCGCGCAACCAAGTCATATAGGTATCTTCATAAAAACCTAGCTCTTCGGCACTATATGTAATGTTAAACTTGTATTTGTACCTGGGCGTTGTTTTCAGAGAATTCTCTTCATGAGGTTGAAAATGCAATTTTCCGATCTGGATTGGGTAATCAGCCTGTCCAACACTCGTGCAACTCTTGGATAAAACCGGGCGACAGACAGTGTCCATTCCAGTACTCCAGATTTAGCGTAGCCGTGGTGGGATTCTATGTGCGGCAATATTATCAAAACGCATATGATTGGCAGTCATCCATATCACATGTATCGCATTTCGAGAGTTTTTTCATAAGTAATTCTTATTGACTGTGAGCGTTTAGTCGTTTGTTGCCAAATTAATTGGAATGGGTAAAAGGCTTTGCTGATAATTCAACCCCCTCTACCTGTCCTGAATCAATCGACCGATTCATAGCCAACACAGTAGCTAGCGATTGCACAGCATTGCTAAATGGACTACGAATCCGGCTACTATCTCCAGTACGAATCGCCTCCAAAAAAACTTGCATGCTCTCACAATGTGGTGGGTCGGGTGGATCCTCAAGTCTTCGTTTCTCCGAAATATGACCACCGCGTCCCATTGCTGGCCCTTGGGGAAATGTCTGGTCAACTTTTTCATGATCTTGCCCGGGGTTTCCAATCCAACCGGACACACGCGGCGGACTATGTGATGCAAGGAAAAGTGTGAAATCTGCTCCAGCGATCATCAGCTCATTTATGCCTCGTTGTGCTGCCCATGAGTGAATGTGAGATCCCGAAGCACCTCCGGTAAACCGAATATTAGTGCATGTCGTATCTTCAATGGTGAAATCATTTGTCTTAGGACACACAATATTGTTGCCAAACGTCTGCACCTGCGAAATTTCTCCTACCACCAAACGCATCAAA
>DTUY01000238.1 GCA_012963885.1 Candidatus Poribacteria bacterium
AGGGAAGTTACTCTTCAGCTTATGGTTGCCACCAGTAAGTCATTTTAACAATAAATGTTGATTCTGATGAACTATCTGGTTCATCAACGCTTTCATGAATCTGATTAAAAACGAAGTAGAAATTGCTACCGGGTCGATAAATATAGTTCAGTAAAAAATTGGCAGATATCGTATCATTATCGTTATTCCACTGTGCAAATAGCTTGGCAAACAACGTGGTCGAAATCGAGTAGCTCAAACGTGTGCTCAGTATACTTGCATTAAATGATTCAGTGCCAAGCTCAACCTGATTGAATTCATATCCGGATTGAAAACTAAAATGCCCGTTGGGTTTGAAGCTCATCCCCAAGTCAAAACCGCGTCTACTGCCGTTCCAGAAATCGCCAAAACCAGCTCCTATTCTGCCAGATATCATCTTACTCTCATCGCTTTCAATCATGGTGTTGAAGGAAGAAAAACTGTATTCACCAACCGGGATAGTAATTCCTCGAATTTCTTCTTGTTCTTCAAGACGTTCAAAAGTATGCTTAGTTCGGAAATTGATCCATCCTCCCGATTCAAGCTCAAAGAAACTTGAAAACGTCATATCCCGAGTTTCCAGTTGATTGTCTTGGTTGAAAATGTAGTCAAACTCCGGTCCAATCCGAACACGCCTAATTCCAAATTTTCGGGGCCACGGCGAGTAGCGCATTTCACTTCGGATTCGACGAATTCCCCGCCGTCGAATAAAACCAACTTCAGGATTAAAATCTTCACCAACATCGACATATAATCCCTCTACACGAAATAAATCGTTTCGCCAACGGCTGGCTAAAGACCAAGCATTTTCTTGGTTGGAGGAATCAATTTCTGGAGAACTGACATCTTCTCGGCCAAAGGTTCGAGCCCACATCCCCTGAACATTTAAATTTTCATTTGGCCGATACAGAAAGTCTAGCCCACCAGACCGATTATATCTGTCACTGTCTTGTTTGTTAATGATAATCATCCCCACGCTTGACTGATCCAGAACATCGCGTTTCACCCGCGTCACCGTGTAACTTGTAGAAGAAACGTCAATTTCTTCCTCTTCATTGGAGAACTCATCTGTCAAAACATTCAATACGCCTACACCGTAAGGGCCTGTCTTGCCGGTGATTTTTGCTCCCGCAATAATTGGGATGGCCTTCTCTTCCTCAATACCGATACGACGACTGTAAAAAAGCAGCAGTGGCGGAGGACGACGATAACTCGCACGTGGGATCCCAAAATCAAACAGCCCTGCTCCTTCTAAGAAAAAAGGCCGTTTTTCGGGGAAGAACAGGTTGAATCGAGTGAGATTTACCTGTTCCTGATCGGCTTCAACCTGAGCGAAGTCAGTATTATAAGTAAAGTCGGCGGTTAGGTTTGAGGTAATGCCGTACTTAAGATCTAATCCAGAATCAAAGACCTGGTTGGTACGGTTGTCGCTTTGTGTTAGTCCCGGTAGTATATAAGGTAAAAATTCCAGGTTACGCGATGGAGCTATGCCTTTCAAACCAATTAAACGTGCTAAATTGGCAGTTCGATACTTTGCCCTCCCCCCGTATGATTTTGAAACAGGATACCAGATTGCTTGCTCCTTATTTCGAGGGATTTCTCGACCCAGATTTATCCCCCAAACCATTTGCTCCCGTTTCTC
>DTUY01000239.1 GCA_012963885.1 Candidatus Poribacteria bacterium
TGGATTCCAGCCGACTGGGGCAGTGGAATAGAAGAGGCAGAACAATGGGATGGCGAGGCTTCGATGTGGAATTCGACTATGTTAGAGCCAATATCCGGATCATGGGGCAAATGTTCAAGGTGTCTCCTGAGATAGATGGAGCGTTCACCAACCGACTCGTCTCTTGTCATTTTGGGCCAGCATGATTCATTACCCTCGATTACTGACAGTGAACTCGCCTATTTACCCCAATACGGAAATCGTGGTAGAATGCCGAAGCTAGTCCAACAACTTGGGCACAGCAGGTACTTGATTCAAACTGTAAACACTGCGGGATAAGCGCTTAAGTTGCACGATTAGCTACTGATAGGCTAATCTTGAGGTCAACTGATTATGTCTGATGTATTTATCTCCTATTCCTGCAAAGACATAGAGTTCACTCGACGTCTGCACCAGGAATAGAAAGCCAGAGAACGTAAACCCTGGGTGAACTGGTGGGACATTCCTACCACCTCTGAATGGATGGAATTGATGTTCTTTGTTTGTCTGCTATGATGGATATTTCTGATGTTCTGGTGCTGATCAGTCTCTAAAAATGAAAAATACACTAAGGAGGAAAATTGGATGAATCAATTCCTCACACCCGCCACGGAGCCTGTGGGACTACAGATGAACAGATACAGTTTTTCCGAAAAGAAGCATACCTTGTGATTGACGATGTCTTCCCACCTGCTGACGTGGCGCGGCTTCGTGAAGCATGTGAATCGCCTGAAGTGACGACTGAGTGGAAGAAACGGGACCATGAGAATAAAACAGTGCATCTGCTAGAAATTACGGTCAAGCATACAATTTTCGTGGAATTGGCCAAAAGTCCACGTATTCTGAACCGAATTACGCCGCTGATTGGTTCCGACGTTCAACTTCAACACTCCAAACTGGCAACTAAGCCGCCCACCAAGGGGAAAGGCCCATTTGCCTGGCATCAGGATTTTGCTTACTTCCCGCATACTAATATAGACTTGGTAGCTGTGATGGTACTTCTAGATGACGCAACGCCCGAAAATGGCTGTATGCAGATTGTTCGAGGCAGTCATAAGTTGGGACTGCTGAATCATATGCAGGGTGGTTTGTTCACAGGCACGTGTCAAGAGTCACCGTATTGGGAAGACGAGATTCGGCTGGCACAGGTGATACCGAAGGTGGGGGGATTAGTATCCACCACTGCTTGGCACTTCATAGTTCGCCCGTCAATCTCTCTGGTCGACCACGTCGCGGCGTTGTTTTTCAGTATCGTGCCGACGATGCCTACCAACTGGCGGACGGTATCTGGGCAGACACTGGCTTACTGATATGCGGAGAGAAACGTGGACAGGTGCGGTGGATGCCGGCTTGCTTCGCCTACCAAGGTCCCGCCGCTACCTTGGTCATCCCTTTGGACATGCTTGGAATCAGGAAGGCGAATTAGCACGACAGAGTGATTATCGGATTAGATAGATGAGACCATACTTACCACATAAGTAGGTTAAATAAGTAACATATACTGAGGCAAACAAGATGACAATACTTTCTGACAGAGATTGGGAATTCTTCAAAAAAAACGGCTACGTTATTGTACCAAACGCTCTGCCTCAAGAGAACCTGGATGCCGTGATCAATGCGATGTTCGACTTTCTTGGCATGAAACCTGATGATCCTGAGGATTGGTACCGTGTACCACTACGTACTAACGGGATGGTCGAGATGTATCATCATCAGGCGATGTGGGACAACCGCCAGCATCTGCGAATGCACCAGATCTTTGCCGAGATTTGGGGGACAGAAAAACTGTGGGTGTCGATTGACCGCATCAGTTTCAAACCACCGCCCCACCCAGACTACCCAGATTATGCAAACGAAGGTTTCATTCACTGGGACGCAGGTACATCTAGGTTGCCTTTGAGTTTTGGCGTACAGGGCGTGCTATACTTAACTGACACAGTGGAAAATCAGGGCGGATTTCAGTGCATTCCCGGCATTCATCACCAACTAACGGACTTTGGTGCAAATCATCCACTGAGTTACGAATACGAAGTTCCTGACCTCAAACAGTTCATGCCGCAGGCGATTCCGGGCAAAGCTGGAGACTTGCTCATCTGGCATCGGGCACTAGCGCATGGTAGCGGTCATAATACGTCGGACAACCCGCGACTGGCGCAATATATCAGCATGCGACCTGCTAGGCCAGAGGATGAGAACTCTCGTCAAAAACGGATCCACCTCTGGAAAGATCGGGAAGAGCCTCCGTCTCGCGCTTTTCCCGGCGATCCACGGGGATGGGAAAAAGAACGTCCACTTGCAGAACTGACACCGTTGGGCAAAAAATTGCTTGGCTTAGATGCCTGGGAATAATGCCTAACATCGAAGCGTTAAAAACCGATCTCACTATGGCGACAGGCGACAAGTATTTGGAGCAATTCCAGCGAGACACCATACTGGAAGGTCTAATCGACCTCCACCAAATGAGATCTGGAAAGGATCCTTTCACCAACTGACTCAAAGAGTTAAGCCAATCCGGCGACCACCGCGTGGGCTAGGTGGACAGATCGTAATGGACAATTTGGTGGAACATGAGTCCGAGATAATGCTGCCTGCTGTTACTAACTCGGTAATTCTGGACTTTCTAGAATCAGTGATGGGGCCTTTTGTACAACTTGAAAGTTTGCGTATCAACTTGACCGAATCAGCGGCAGTAGAATAAGGTCGAGGTCGAAACCAGAAATTGGCATCGGGATATGTAGGCGCTTTTGCTGGTTGTGCTAGCGATTATCTTTCCCCAAATGCCTGCAATGTCTTAACCTACTTAGCGGATGCAGTTAGGGTTGGAGAGACAGTCAGTAGCCATCAGTAAAAAACGGGCGCATAATTGGTGGCCGGTATCCGTTTTCAAGCGCCAACTGTTACTGGCTGGCTCAAAGTTGGCTGAAACCAAACGCGTGTTGAAACTGATATCAGCACGGTAGTTGAATCGGTCGGCCACGTGACTCCGATTTGATCGACCGGTTATGGCTAGGTTCGGCAAAGGCCGCCATCCATAGCGCTGGATCAGTTGATTTGAATCCGCCGTACCACTTGCCCATTGCTTTCCCAGTAAGTATGCTTGCCGGCAATGGCAGGATCGTCCATCGTTGGCTGGACATTCCCCTGGGCGTCGATCGCGCGGGAGACGACCGTGTGCTCGACGGCGGACGGTTTATCCCAGTCGTAGTGCCAAATTTTCCATGCGTGTTCGGCTTCTTGCGTGAGGGTAAAAGTCGCCTTGAGCCAGGGACCGTTGTCGATACGCACTTCGACCGACTTGATAGGCCGTCCCCAGGCGGCACCGTAGATGCGGTATTTTTCACCCACATGGGTTACCTTGGCCACCAGGGATTTGATCTGCGTCCGCCCGACAGACGTCTCCATCCAAACCGATTTTCCATCCCTCTTTTCTTCGCGGATCGTCACGTAATCTCTGGCCATGAAACGCCCCATATAGCGAGTGTCACGGACCTCAATGCGCTTTAACCACTTCACGTTAGCGATGCCGTACCAACCTGGCACAATCAACCGCACCGGAAAACCGTTACCTTTGGGCAACGGCGCGTCATTCATTTCGTAGCAGAGGAGATTGTCAGGTCGCATGGCGTCGGTAATGGACAAACTACGGGCGAAATTCTGGCGCATTTTGATTTCCCTGACTTCCTCGTCTCCTTCATCGCTGCCGAAGAAAACCACTTCGATGCCGCCCTCCAGTATACCGGCCTCTTCCAAAATGGGTGCCAGCGGCGTACCCGACCATTTTGCGGTCCCAATGGCGCCGGTGAACGTAGGGAAACCGTGATTGCCTGAACATTCCAAAGTGGAGATGACATTCTGCTTTTGTTGCCCTTTGATGTCGTTTAACGTCAGGGTCAAGGGTTGCTTAACCATGCCGACAACTTCCAATTTCCAATCGGCGGCACTCACCTCAGGCATATTATAATGGGATACACGAAAGAATTTATCGTTTGGCGTCATCCAGGAATCAAGATGGCTCCAATCCAACAAATTAGCCTGGGAGGATGAAGGTTTCGGCGGTTGATCGAGGAATGGTACCAGCACCTCCCCTGCCCGACTTGGAAAAGCGTGGGCCAGAAGCGGTGAGTGCAGCAACGCCCAGCCAACAAGGCCGGTAGTGGCCTGCATCAATAATTCCCTACGCGTTATCTGAGAAGATTTCATTGCTAAACTCCTATACAGTTAAGTTATGCCTGTTGAATGCGTTCGGCTAGTGGCATTATTTCCAGAATTTGGCGGATGGAATTTGGGATACTACCAAGTCCGCTTAGGTGATAGTAACGCTCGCTCCTTTAGTTAGCGTGGGTGAGGAATCACCTCTTGTGTCACCTCTTTTAGTGGATTTCTATCCCGGCTTCAGCGCAGATGTGCTGGACGTTGGCCGCGGCGTGGGGATAGTGGTCGCTGCCCAGGTGTTCCAGCAGCATATAACCGTCCGGGTAAAGATCGTGCCACCGCTGAAGAGCGGTAACCATGTCCAGTTCCCCCTCGCCGGGAATCTCTTCGTCTATGTGCAGGACTAGGCCGGGCTTGACACGGATGTCTTTGCAGTGCGCCACGGAAGAAATTGGCCCCATATAGTCGAAAATGTGGTTGAGGCGTTCAGTGCTGTTGTAGACCTGGTGCATCGACTGGAAGTGGTTAACGTAGTCCATGACGACGCCCATCCGGTCGGAGCCCACCGCGGCGATGATCTCCTTATTAGTTTCGGGCGAGCCCATGATGGTGAGGGCGTGGGTTTCTATGACCATGGTGACACCCTCTGCTTCGGCCTTGGCCGCGACCTGTTTCAGAGTTTCGATCAACCGTTCTTTGGACTCGGGTAACAGGTTTTCTTTGCAGGGGTTGTAGGAACCTGCCGGGTTAAGGCTGCCGGTGCGGATCAGGCAGGTATGCGCGTTGAGTTCCCGGGCGACCTCAATACCGCGTCCGATTTTACGGACGACATAGGCGCACACCTCAGCGTCGTAGTCGAAGAGACATTCGCCGAAGGCGATACCGAACTGGGGTAGGTCCATGTCAGCTTGGGCAAAGACGGTTCGGACTTTTTCGCATTCTGCCGCTTGAACATCAAAGAGCTGATCGCTGGCACCGTGGAGTGCCGCTCCGGTCAGGCCTAGGGTGCGAATAGCATGCAGATGCTGTGGGGTGATAGTGTGGAAATCTTGTGGGACCATGCCGCAGATGCCAAGTCGCATCATATCTCCTTTTCGACTGTAGAATATGAAGTCTTAAAATTCCACCGGCCAACACACAGCGAGCGTTGCGTTTTCTAACGGATATCGGTATGATTGCTGTTAACCATAAATCGGTGCTGGCTGTTCAGGGGAATTGGCCGACCAACTGGTTCGGCTCTACCCAAGGTTTCTCCTGGCGGTTTCCGGAAAGGCTAGGCTATCGTTCGGGTGTGATTTAGACGCCTTTGCCGACGCGGCCGACTCGTCCTTCGGGTTACTGAGGAAAAACGACGTCGCAAGTTACGACTGGCAGCAGCGTTTATCGCACCGCGGCTTTTAACCCCTCCCAATCTCCCAAACCAATCACTAGGTGATCCACCGCTGCGACTGCCCCGTCATCACTGACCAACTCTGCCAGAAAAGTGGCCGACGCCTCCGGGCTGGCGCATTCGGCACGTATCTTGGCCTCAGCCTCTTGCCGCGATTCCCCGTGTCGCTCCGCCGAATCACCTGCGGCCTTGATTTTCATGTGGGTGGCCATATTGGCCGGCAAGGCGACATGGATGCGAATATTTAGCGGTTGCAGTTGGGATTTCACGCAGAGCGCAATTCCCCGCACCCCGCCCTTGCTGGCCGCGTAGGCGACTGAAGAGGAACCACCGAAAATCCCAGCCCCCGACGCCAGGAGGACCAACACGCCTCCCCCGCTTTTTTCCAGTAAGGGCACGGCGTGCTTGACACAAAAGAAACTGCCCGATAAATTGACCTCGATGACCTGCGTCCATGACTCGGTGTTAAACTGGTCCACCCGCTGGCCCGCATTCAATAAAATACCGGCACAATTAATCAAAATATCCAGTCGGCTGAAGATGTTTTCGGTCTGCTCAATCAAGCGTGCCACCTGGTCTTCCCGCGCCAGATCTACGGCCACGGCACACGCTCTTCCTCCGTTACTCGTTATGGTCCTGGCCGTATCTTCAGCGCCATCCAGGTTTACATCGGCGACAATCACCCGCCCCCCGATGTCAGCGCATTGCAAGGCTGTGGTGCGTCCTAATCCCTCAGCACCGCCGGTCACCACTATCACTTTATCTTTAAGCAGCATCCTGTATTCCTTTCAAGCCCGAATCGTTTCACCTGGTAGGTTGATTTCCGCGCTGTCGCAACGACAACCGTTTTTGACCGGAATGAGTTGACGTCATCTACAGTGATGGAACGCTCCATCCGCTAGACCTACTTCAACTCAGAAACTGAGTATGGCAAATACGTCACCCTTTGTCAAGTCACTGCAGAGAGGCAGTAACGATCAGCGTGATTTCATTTACCTGAATGCGACTTTACCCTCTGACTAGTGCCGATTTTCAAAATCCGTGGAAATTCTATGCAATCGGGTGAACCACCAAATTCCATTGCCTCGCCTAAATGCCTTGGAACAGGCTTTGGTGCACCAACGATTGTTCCAGGTTTGTCGCCAAAGACATCCTTAAGTTTCTTGCCGTCAATATTAGCCTGATCAAAGGTATAG
>DTUY01000240.1 GCA_012963885.1 Candidatus Poribacteria bacterium
AATCCCGGCTTTGACCGGCCTGATCTTTCTGTGGAGGAACCGAAAGATTTACATCGTTCCCTTGGTTATTGGAGCGCTTGTCCTTTTCCTCTCTATCTTCTGGGCACCCATTGACCGGCTCGTTCTACCGACAGTGGCGCTAGTTGTATCATTCGGCTGGTCCAATTATTCAGCTTTCTTAACAAAAATTAATAGATGGATTTCAAATAGCTGGAATCCAGGCAAGACAGATCTGGTTAAAACTGTTGTTCTAATTCTAGTTGCTGTGTTGATGTTAGCTTATAACGTCAATGCCAATATACGATTATGGCAGCAAAGCGTACGAGAAGGGGAATATCCGTATGTAGATAGCCAGAGAAAAAAACCGGATCATCGGTGCACACTGGATACGGGAGAATACGCCGCCGAAGGCAATTGTTATGGACACTGAACCGTGGGATCTTCACTTTTATTCTGATCGACAAACCGTCCATATGCCTTATGATTCTATAGAACGGATTTTGCTTGTTATGCGAACCTATGGTGTGACACACGTTACCTATAATAATCAAGAAAGCTTGAAACCGCTATTTAGTAATCAGGCTGAAGGATTTGAGTTAATCAATGAAAAAGGCCTAAGACTTTATCGGGTACGTTATGATCTTTTGACCAACCTGTATAACCCATAACCAGTAAAATTGGTAATAGATCTTTTTAAGTAATCAATCCAAAATCAGGAAGGACTGCTTATTCTAAACCAATACTGTTCAGACTTAACCCGAATTGCAACTATTTCATCAGATTGCTTACTCTCTGGTTTGTAAGATTAAAGTTCCCCATCCTTCAATAAAAATCCCTTGTTGGCAGTCTAGCACCATTTGCTCTCCTGTCATCAAGTTCCAAAATTTATTTTTGCTTGTAAACCAGTGCGAAACCTCAGATAAATCTACTAATTGCTTGCCCTGATGGCCGTTTACCATGACCAATACTTTTTCATCTCCATATATTCTCAAGTATTTGTATACATCTGCCTGAAACGATGGCGGATAATGGATCATCTTGCCATGGGTCAATGCTTTGTGCGTTTTTCTAAGATGCAATAGATCCCTCAGGTAATGGAAGATCTCATTTTCCTCATTTGTCCTTCCCGTTTCTGTAAAGGCGTCACGGTTGTGCCCAGGAAAGCCACCGGGAAAATCCGCCCGCAGTTCAATATGACTTTCACCTCCTATCATATTGATCTCTGTACCATAGAGGATTTGCGGAATTCCTCGTGTGGTCAATAACATGATCAGCACTTGCTGGATTTTCCGCATATTTTTATCAGCAATAAAAATGCCTCGTGCCATATCATGATTGTCAAAGAACGTCAGCAGATTGTCCACATCGGTATAAAGAAAATCCTGAGCGAAAATTCTATATATATCCTGAAGTTTGCCAGTTCCCTCTAGGTAGTGGCGTAAGGCTTGGGAGAGAGGGAAATCCATCAGACACGGTAAATTTGTCTCAAAAGTGGGCGCTAGCTGACTATTTTTCTGGAACATAGCGATGTAAGCGGGTTCCGTTGCCCAGATCTCACCTACGATATTGAAATTGGGATATTCGTGCAGGATGGATTCTGCCCAACGTGCAAGAAACGCCTGGTCCGCATAGGGGTAGGTGTCTTCACGGATACCATCTATACCGGAGTATTCAATCCACCAAAGGACGTTTTGAATCAGGTAATCGGCCAAGAACGGATCCCGTTGATTCAGATCCGGCATGCTGTCTACAAACCAAAAAGTGTGCAACAATTCCTCGGTATAAGGATCAGCATGTGGATCGGTGATAGACAACAGGTAATGTTTATCGCTCAGATGATCTTCAGTGCTACCGTTCAGCCAAGTATCAGTTGGTAAGTCCTTAAGCCAAGGATGACGGATTCCTATATGGTTACTGATGTGATCAAAGATGATTTTTAAGCCATTACAATGTGCTTTTTCAACCAACCGTTTGTAGTCTGCATTGGTACCCAAACGAGGATCTACCCGATATAGATCTGTTGCTGCATACCCATGATAGCTATTAATACCGTTGTTCTCCAAGATGGGATTTAACCAAATAGTGGTAACACCAAGATCCTGCAGATAAGGTAAGTGATCGATAATACCCTGTAGATCACCACCGTGGCGTTTACTATGATCTAAAAATCGAAATCATCTAAAATCCCTTCTACCTGATCGTTAGTGGTATTCCCGTTGGCAAAGCGGTCAGGAGTAATCAGATAGATTACATCATCAACACTAAACCCCTGATTCCTTTGGCTACCTTTTTCCCTTTCAAGAATCGGATAATCTAAGATGCTGTATTTATTACCCTGCGTGATTTCTACGGTGTATCTTCCAGCACTTAAATCATCGGGGATTTCCACTTCAACGAAAGCATAGGATGAACTGGGCTTTGTATGAACGGCTGTGACTTTGAGATTCTTGTCACTAAATTGCACTGAAATCCCACCAAGATTCTGACCATAAAGCATGAGTTGGATTCGGTTCCATTTCATACCAATCCACCAGTTGGGTGGTTCGATCTTCTGTACAATCAAAGTTTGGGCTTTACTAGACATTGCGTGTCCAAGGACAAAAATAAAAAATACAAGTTTAATCGTTTGTTTAAGAAACATGAGTCTGTTATACAGTCTGACACCATCTTTAGCGTGTCCATATAACCGCGACAAAGGCCTAAGGGAAAAAGACCTCTTCACATAGCTTGCTCAATAGAAATGATAAAGTTTGCCACCTATTCATCGTACGAGTTGTCCTGTTGACTTAGCCGTTCTAGCAATTTACAGTATGCTAGTTGACCGCGTCGAAAACTACGGAGACGGAAAAATTCGTCTGGCGCATGTGGTTTCTCATCTTCAAGTCCAAAGGCAAAGGTGACTGTATAGACACCAAGGATATCCAAAAAAAGATTACACATTGGAAGTGTTCCTCCTAAGCGAGTGTAGTAAGGAGGCTTGCCGTATAACGCTTCGAGTGTATCGTACGCGATTTGGTTTCCCGGGTGATCTTGGGGGATGAAGTAGGCGGAAGCGGTTGAGGGTTCTGAGTGTACGACCGCTTTTACGCCTATCGGTGTATGCGCTTCAACATGGTTGATAATTCGTTTAATGATATCACACGGATCCTGATCCGGAACAAGCCGACAGGTAATTTTGGCATGTGCCTCCTTAGGAATAACTGTTTTTACACCTTCTTCCTGAAAACCTCCCCAGATACCGTTAACTTCGAGTGTGGGACGAACCCAGGCACGTTCCCAAGTGGTATAGCCAGGTTCACCAAAAAGTTCAGTTACACCGAGTTTCGCTTTGTAATCAGAACCATCATAAGGAATAGCCGCCATCTGATTCCGTTCAGTTTCAGTCAATGATACGACGCCACCATAAAACCCCTCTACTTCAATACGCCCTGATGGGTTATGCATAGAGTTTAGGATATGTACTAGAGCGTGGATCGGGTTCTGAATTGTTCCACCATAAATACCAGAGTGTAAATCGGTTTCAGGACCAAATACATCGATCTGTAAGGCACAAAGCCCCTTGAAACCAATAAGTAGTCTGGGTTGATCCTCACCCCATTGGACACCATCTGCACTCACTACAAGGTCACAGACGAATTTCTGGCTATACTTTTGCATGAATTCCATCAGATGTGGACTCCCTATTTCCTCTTCACCTTCAAAAAAGAATTTCAAATTAACCGGGAGGGTTCCTTCCGTTGCCAGCATCGCCTCTACAGCGATAATTGGAATCAGCATGTTACCTTTATCATCTGAAGCACCACGTGCGTAGACCTTGTCATGGCGAACAACTGGTTCAAAAGGTGGGTCTGTCCAAAGTTCTACCGGATCAACTGGTTGGACATCGTAGTGTCCATAAATCAGAATGGTTGGCTTACCGGGTGCTTGAAGCCACTCACCATATACCACTGGTGCGCCGCCGGTTGGGAGACAGCAGACATCCGGTATACCAGCAGCTTTCATGCGTTCAGCCACCCAATCGGCAGTTTGCTGAACGTCAGCCGCATGTTCAGACAAGGCGGAAACACTTGGAATCCGGAGAAAGTCTAATAATTCACTGAGAAACCGTGATTGATGTGTTTGCAAATAGTTTTCATATTGGAGCATCATGATTTTCCTTTGTCCATGTTACAACTGAAACCTGTAAAGTCTGCGGATTCTGCCAATTCGGTAATAAGTAATTTTCAACTATCCCTTTGAGATGCCCCTAGTCTCCGAGGATAACCCGAGTAAGCCGGTCACCCCAAACTCGTTTTAAATTCCCGAACGACAACATCTTCGGTAAACCGTAAGTTTCTGAGCATCATACTGTAGCCTAGCCACACGAGATATACGCTCCTCGGGCAGATCGCCGGACCGAAGCATTATGCCCTCATCATCCTGTTTGGCAACGTAACAGACAGTCAATAGATTTAGACATAGTCCACTCGTCGAATCAGCGAGATCGTAACTGTCGATGATGATAACGTCCTAACAACGAGCTTAATCGAGCGCTCACAATAACTGAATGCTTGCCTCTTCAAGGTAAGCCCATGAGAGAAATTATATTTCTTCATCACTTTCCTTCTGTACTTTCTCTTGGATCAATTTTACAATCTGTTCTGCCAACTGTTCAGGAACTATTTCAGAATAGATGAATCTACTACCAACACAAGCTAAGGCACCAAAAACACATGAGGTTTGTCATTAAATATTTAACTGAAAAATCCGGCCAAAAATGTAATACAGGAAACCAACCAATGAGTATAGCCAATGTATTTAGAGAAATCGTCCTGATTAAAAAATTACGTGCTTTTCCCCCATACATTATCTGATAGTACGAACTATTTACAAAAACAAAAAGAATCATTAAAACAGTCGATGGGCCAATACAAACAAAATAGGCTTTAAAATTCATCTGCCACCACCTTATATGTTTTTCTCAGTGACAAAATGCGCTTTTTTATCTTGAATCTCTCTGGTCTTTTTGGTGGAAATGGGATGGATAGATTCATCCTTTTTCCACTACTACAGGGATATTTGAAGGAGGAATCTGCCGCACATGGTTAATCAAAGATGCTCCCATTCCGCTAAAATTTATCTCAATTTTATCTTCTAATTGAAAACTTGGTCGATTGGGAAAGGAAAGTTTCATCGTTCCAAAGAAATGAAGGTGGATGTCGCCGGGAATACGAAAATGAGGATACTTGAAATGATGATCCTCTAGATTTGATAGACTGTGACTCATATGGTTCTCGCCAGTGAGAAGTTGACCTGAATGATAAATCTCTTCATCTCCACGCGTGATACGACAGTACCCTTGAATATCCTGAAACTTTTCATTAGTTACCAATTCCGGGCCAACGGCACAATTACGCATCTTGGAGGGAGCCAGCCAGAGGTAGTTAACTCTTTCCATCCGATGATCCGCCCATTCGTTGCCAATTGTAAAACCAATCCGACAAGGAATTCCATCGTCATCGATGACATAGCAACCAACAATTTCCGGTTCTTCTCCACCATCTTCTGTGAAGTCGGGAATATCCAGAAAATCGTTATATCCATGTAAGATGGCACCGCTGCCTTTGTAGAACCATTCAGGTTGCACACCTCGGCTACCAGGTGAGGGCTTTCCCCCTTGTAATCCCATCTCAAATATTTTTTGCGAGTCGGTTTTCTGTTCCTCGGTTTTTTCTGTAACATCTGTGTGCATCTGAGCCCGTTGTTCCATACTTCCCAGATGTGTCAAGCCTGTTCCTGAGATTAGACAGTTTCCGACACTCGGGTGGTCAAGAACAGGAAGAATCCAACCACCTGAATCACCGGAATAGGATGTTAAGAGACGATCATAAGAGACGATCTCTGCATTACCAAGCGGGAAGTTGTCGAGATAGGCAGCGATTGTTTTGCCATTTCTGCGGGCTTCGAGAAAAAGGTAATAGGTGTGGGTCCATGCAATATTGATGCTCGTTAAGTCAACCACCTCATTTTCGTTAATAAGCCCCACTCGCCTTCCTTTTTCAGGCAACTCGAATTGAATAAGATTCATATTGTAATTTTCCTTTCTAAATCTGTCGGTTAGAAATCAAGAAAATGCATAGAGGGTTAAGACACTTCAATGACTAACTGCGAGGGCTGTGTGTTTAATAGTTATCATCAAGTGACCATATCCTGCTTCCCTCTTCGGATTTCAGCTAACAGGCTCTGGGTAGCCTGTTGTGGATCAGGACTGGCACAGACAGCTGAGATAACCGCAATACCATGCGCTCCGCACTTGATAACTTCGTATGTAGTTTCTTTTGTAATACCCCCAATAGCAATAACAGGACAGGTCGCTACCTGGCAGATATGTTTGAGTTTGTCCAGCCCCTTTGCTTCTTTAGCATCAACTTTTGAACTTGTCTGGAAAACTGGCCCAAACCCGATATAATCAGCACCAGAAACAATGGCGTCCAGTATCTTACCCTCGGTACGTGCAGACGCACCGACGATCATATCTGGTGGAAGGATCTGTTTGGCTAGCGATATCGGCATGTCGTCCTGTCCAAAATGGACGCCGTCCACTTCCATCGCCATGGCAACGTCAGCATGGTCATTGACAATCAGCGGAATACGGTTTATTGTGCAGACAGATTTCACCAGTTTAAGCATCTCAATATGCTGGCGGGTGGATCCGTTTTTTTGACGAAACTGAATGGCGTCTGCTCCTCCGGCAA
>DTUY01000241.1:0-21309 GCA_012963885.1 Candidatus Poribacteria bacterium
TACTTGGGATGGCGGCGATGCCTTGAAAAACAGGGAAGCTCAATCGTTCCGACGATGTATCTCAGCTGTGCTTTGGAGTGACCAACACTTAACGCAAATAGAGCCAATTTATATTACAGTCAGGATTTGCGTTATGGTACGACAACCTAGCTAAAATTGATTCTATAGACGAATTTAATTATTGGTTATTTATGCATGTTTGGGTAGAAAATACGGAAGGATCATCGGGAACAAATATCTGGTTGTGACTCTTTTTGCCTTACATGCTTGGCAACTGAACAGGAAGAACATTCAACAGTTGAATCCAATCACAAAAAAGCCATCTCTGCCGCTTTTGATTAATTGATTGAAGGAAGAATCGAGTATTGTGGAATAACTCAGTTTTTCAATACTGAGGAGAATCTCTTATTTCTGGATAGTCAGAATCTAAGCGGGTTTGATAATTTTGTCGAGATTATCTACACTGAAAGTTCTGATTCTAAGTGGCAACCAAGAACCGGGAGAAGGTCTGCAAACAACCATCTGCTCTGACTACAAATCAGCGGATACTGTGCCGGATAGATTAGATTGATAGGCGGCTTCGACGCAGGCCATAGTTTTGTATGCATCCTCAACCGTGCAATCCATTTGTTCTCCCGTATACTCAGGTTGCATCATGTTCAAGATTGAGCCAATAAACGCATCTGGGAACCACGTGCCGTCAATTTCTTTGGAGATCCATTCCGTTTCCTCTTGGCTTTCTAAAACACGATATTCGAAACTATCAACTACACCTTTTGGATAGTCCATTAGTAAGCCGAAACATATTTTTATTGCTCCCTTTGTTCCCTCCAATTTCAAATACGATTCTTGATGTCTCAATCCATATTCATGTCCATGGTTGGTTGTGATGTTCGCGCGTTTGATATCCCCATAGTCCATAATGATGTTGGAGCGTGAAGATGCCATGTTCATCATTTTCGGGTGTTTGGTCGTCTTGGCTAATATGCCGTTCGGATCTCCCCAGAACGACCGAATTAGATCGATATAATGAATGCTGTGATACAGAATTTCGACTCGATCACATTTTTCTAAAAAATCCCACAAATGCCACGGCGTATAAACTGTCACTCGCATTTCAATATCGTGTAGTTCCCCGAGAGCCCCCTGACTAATCATCTGACGTGCTTCAATTACCTGCGGCGTGAAACGCATCTGAAAATTGACATTTGCTGTTAAGTGTTTCTGTTGACAAATTTGTTTAATTCGTCGCGCCTGTTTGATATTTTCACCCATCGGCTTTTGGATCAGAAGCGTCGATCCGTTTCGAAATATCGGTAGCAGGTCGACAAGACCGGAAGCAGGAATGGCAATATCAAATATCACATTTTCAGGTGCACATATTATTGACTGCTGTGTTGAATCATATACATTCGGAACATTAAACTGTTTGGCCAACCGCCGTGCTTTTTGCCGGTCAAGATCAGTAATACCGATGACTTCAAAACCTGCCTTCTGATAAGCTGGTAAGTGCGCGCTTTCAACGATACCACCAGCTCCTATCAGTACGATAGGTCGATTTGACATAGGTTTCTCCAATATTATGTATTTTAATTATGTTAACCGTTTAACTAATACTTTCATACGCATTCTATGATACAACGTTATCCTTTTCAATTTCCCATCAAACTATTTGCTGATAGAATAGCCTTTATCTGTCTACACCACAATGATATCGTTCATCCAGCAGAATTTGATTGATTTTTCTTGAATCAATTTGTAAAATGAACATAAAATCCGTGGCATTTTAGAAATAACCTATATGAGAAGTGTCGTTTTCAGAACAATCTTTCTAATTTGTATCTGCTTATTGGCAATCAGGATTGCTTCAGCTCAAGACAGTTTTACTATTCAAGAACCACGGATCATTGGAACAGGGAAAATCTCATCGGTTGTCTTCTCGCCTAATGGTCGTGAAATTGCAGTAGGGACATCGATTGGCGTTGAAATTCTAGCCCCCAACACACTACAGCAAATTGACTTGATCGAAATAACGGACGGAAAATCTGAGTCAATTGCTTATAGCCCAGATTCAAAAAAGCTTGTAATCTCTGCCGGTAAGAGACTCTTGATCTCCAACCGGGCTACTGGTAAGGTTGCATTAATCAAAAACGCACAAAACGTAAACGCAGTTCAAGTCTCGCCAGACGGCCAGATCCACGCACTCTTGCATAATGGTTCCGTTCAGACATGGACGCCAAATTTGCAGACGTCAACAACCTTGACAGGACACCGTTTTCGAGTCAAGACGATGGCCTTTTCATTAAACGGAAGGTGGATGGCGACAGGGGGGGCTGACCAGAAGATTGTGCTCAGGAATGTTAAGTCCACAAAAGTCGACCGAAAGTTGATTGGTACCAGTATTGTAAATGGAATTGCTTTCACTGCCGATAGCAGATTTCTGGTTTCAGCAACCAAAAGCAACGTCCGGATTTGGAATGTGAATACAGGTAAGTTGCGTAGAAAGATTTTTGCTGATGGAGAAGGGCACAATTTTTCGATCACTACCGATGAAAAACGTTCTAAATTTGCTGTTGTTAATTCTAATGGCAAGGTGACAATTTGGGACGTTGATCTTGAGAATAAGGAGATCGAGTTTGAGGCGGAACATAATACGTTTATCGCGGTACTAGCACCAGACGGTAAACGCCTCGTTACAGCAACACCATACCGGCTTACACTGTGGGATACAAACAAGGGAAAACCGATTGCTCGAGGTATGGATCACTACCATATTGATGGTTTCGGGTTTAGTGCTGACAGTCAACGGATAATACTAACGGGAACTTACGTTGTACCAGCGACGGGGGATTCTTCAGCTGTTCAAACAAAAGGGGATCTAATCTTGTGGGATCTCGCAAACGGAGCAATTATCAATCGCTGGACAGCGCATGATGCTAAAATCACCTCAGTCCGATTCAGTCCCGATGGCACGAAAATCATGTCACGTGCCATCGGTGAACCGAGTCCAGACAATCGAGGAGAAAAGGATCACATCATTCGCTTGTGGGATTCTCAGACTTTTAAGAAAATTGATGAAATCACGGGGCGAAAGGAAATATCGGTAGATGAGGATGCTATCTCATCAGCCATCATAGCTCCTTTTACCTATAATGCTGAAGTCGAAAAGATGGACGATGCTACCGATTTCAAGAAGAACAAGACCTACATCGTTTTAACTCCTCAAGATACACTTCGACTGTGGAATGCCCATAAAAAGTACCATGATCGTAACGCTGCATATTGGCCGATCTTACATCGGCAGCAAATTTCGCAAGCGGTTGCCCAAAACGGAAAAATAACTGCCACGGCCAAAGGAAAGGAGATTGAACTTGATTTTGGTGCCAAACTCCAGCGTGAACGATTGATAGACCATCGTAGCCCAATCAAGTTGTTGCAATTCAGCTTTGACAGTAAGCATTTGGCTTCATTGTCTTGGGAGGGTGGTGTTTGTCTAATATGGAATGTTGAAAATGTTGCCCCTCCTTATTGACAATTTAATTTTGGTTTGTGCGCCAACCCGCTATTTACGAGAATTATCCCATATTGCATAAAGTTCCTGCTAACTTGATTAAAATATCACATTGGATTATTAATTTTTTGTTGATGATTCTCATATTGATACTGTAACGAAAATTTAAGGGATTGAAATGGGGACAGAATTAACGCCTGAGCAAATTGAATCTTACAACGAAGATGGATTTCTGGTGCTAGATGGCCTTTTTGATCCATCTGAATTGCAGATACTTTACGACGATTTTAATAACATAGTAGGCAACTGGGCAGATACTTATTATGAACAAGGCCAATTATCAAACCTTTTTGAAGATGACCCGTTTGAACATCGGCTTTTCTCCATTTATCAGGCGATGGAAGGTAATTGCCATGAGTTGTTATCAGCGGTTAGCGGAAAACGGAAAACGGCAGGAATGTTTTACGTGATGACGCTTCACCAGATCCTAAATGTGGTAGAATCAATAATTGGGTCAGAAATTTTGGTGCATCCACAATTTAATGCCCGCGCTAAACTGCCTGACGGTAAATCTGTAGTACCATGGCATCAGGATCTTGGGTACCTACATAAGAACGCTGAAGACACATTCATGGTTAACTTTTGGTTGCCTCTTGTTGATGCAACAGTAGAGAACGGTTGCCTTGAGATAATTCGTGGCAGCCATAACTATGGCATTGTTCCTTATAACAACGGTGCGGAAGATCTCGTCCCAGAATCAATTCCGAGAGGCGAGGTTGTATGCTGTCCAATCAGTGTTGGCAGCGTCTTAATGATCCAGCATAAGACTGTACATCGGTCGATGCCCAATTTTTCTGATCATATTCGGTGGAGCCTTGATATTCGTTATAGCGATCCTCGATTACCAACAGGTCGGGATTCTATCCCCGGATTTATTGCCAGATCCATTGAAAGTCCTGAGTCGATTGCTAAAAGTCATCATGATTGGTTAAAGCTGTTTGAATCATAAAAGCTGAGGAGTAGAGATGCCATTCAATTTCGCGTTTATCACCGACACGCACCTGTTTCCTAACGCGCCCAAGAATTTTGGTAACGGCACCCAAATGCAGGAAGATTGCTTGGAAATTCACCAGGAATTGATTCGGCAATTGAACGATTTCAAACCTGAATTTGTGATTCACGGCGGCGACATTGTTTGTGGTGGTGATAGCTTCGGTATGACCTCAGAGCAGTATCTGGCCTCACTAGGCGAGGCGAAAGATCTTAATTCTAATATTGAGGCGCCAATATATTATATTCCCGGCAATCATGATCTTGATCCAATTACTGGTTCTAAGGATGCCTATCAGGAAAGATTCGGATATGGTCAGTTCGCTTACACGAGTTTTATCCACGAGGATTTGCGATTCATTCTTCTTGATGCTCAGGAGGTTGATGAAGATCTGGCGTATGGGCATATCGGGCATGAGCAATTGCGATGGCTGGAAGAAGAATTAAATGCCGCTTCGGATGAGGGGCAACAGGTGTTGATCTTTGCACATCAACTGGTTTCGCCGTCTGAGGAGTTTGAGGAACTGGGTGCACGAATCGATAATTCTGAAGAGGTAATGAGGGTTATTGATGGTTTCAATAATGTCTTGGCCATGTTTCACGGGCATCTGCATCTCAATCGGATAATGGAACGAAACAACGTTTTTCATACAATCACTGCTGGGATTATATGTTATCCGATGATGTGGCGAAAGATTACAGTTGATAACGGTCTCATCCGCATCCGGTCGGCCCAGTTGAATGTACCTCGTCTGCTGGCTAAATCCGCCGTCGCGCGTAATGATAGAGGCGCGAAACTTCTAGGTAGTGAAACAGACAGAGATTTTATCATTCAAAGGAAAGGAAGAAGCTTACATGAGTCAGGTGGGCAAGAGGTGGTTTAGTGTTACTCCTTTGTTTGATCCAACAGAAGGGATAACGGTCTTAGAACCACTAAACAGCGGGGTGGGCTGGTGGGTGGGTGCGCCGAGCATCCTTTTTGATAGTAATAGGCAAAAGTTCTATCTGTATTATCGTCGGCGAAAACCACGTGAGCTTGGACGCGGCACCTATTGTGCGATCGCTGAAAGTTCAGACGGTATTAACTTTGACAATATTTGGGAGATGAGAAAGGAAGACCTGGATACGCCCTCGATTGAAAAATCAGCGCTTTGCCTCACGCTGGATGGCAAGGCGCATTTGTACATCAGTTATGTGGATCCGAAGAGTAGCAAGTGGCGAACGGATCTGTTGCGCGCCGACAGTTTTGATCGGCTGAGTCCAGACAGCCGATCAAAGATTTTCACCGCAGAAGATGTTGATGCAGAGGGTGTCAAGGATCCGTATGTATTAATTTTAGGTCATCTTTACTACATGATTTTAAGCTATGCTCCCAGCCCTGTACAAGCTAAAGGATTTAAGGAAGAGATGCATGCAACTGCCGATGTCTACAATACAGGTATTACAAAATCCCACACCGGATTGGCAGTTAGCAGTGACGGCATCAATTTTCGTTGGGAGGGTGATATATTTGCACCACCTGATCGGGGTTGGGATGCCTACGCGACTCGAATAAGTTGTGTTTTACATACGCCGCCAATATTCACTGCTTTTTACGATGGCAGTAAAAGTGTTAACGAAAATTATGAAGAGCGCACTGGTCTGGCTACGACAACGGATCTGCGTCGTTTTGAGCGTATCACCGATACTGAGCCAATCCTAATCTCCCCACATGGATCGGGATCTTTACGTTATATGGATGCGATCATAGTCAACGGCCAGATTTACTACTACTATGAGTATGCCCGAGCAGATGGTTCACACGAGTTACGCCTTAATATTGTTGAACTCCAAATTTAGATTAAGGCCAAGTTTACAGAGGAATTGCGGCTACAATGATAGATCTAGTAAGGAAATAAAATATGAACGTTCCTCCAAAGGAATTTATTCGGATTATGCCGGATCTACTTCGATCTTTTACTAGTAAAGTGTTTCAGGCAGCAGGCACCTCAGCGACAGATGGTGACCGTCTTGCTGAGTTGCTGGTTTTAACTGATTTACGTGGTGTTTTCAGTCATGGGACACAGCAGTTGGCTGGTTACGCTGAAATGATGCTATCGGGTAAGGTCAACCCGAAGCCGCGGGTAGAGTGTGTTGATCAGTCGCAAACAACTGCTGTCTTTGATGGGGATGGTGGAATGGGGCACCTTCCAGCTCATTTGGCTGCCAAGACAGCGGTTAAGATGGCCAAAGAGGTAGGGATTGGTGCGGCCACGACACGAAACCACTTTCACTTTGGCAGTGCTGGAAAGTATTCTCGGATGGCGCTTAAAGAGGATTGCATCGGTTTTGCTGTTTCCGCACATCGATTTATGCCAGGTGCTGGTGCCTCAATACTTTCCTCCTCGGTAGCTTCTCCAATGAGTTTCGCCATTCCAACTGGCGATCAACCACCAATTGTTTTGGACATGGCAACCTCGATACACGGATCTAACGACCTTTTCCAAGCGATTCCTGACGCTTTCTTTAAGTTTATCGGCTTGGGTGCAACTAGTCATGCTTTGGGTGGATTTATGGCTGGCATCTGGTTGTTTGATCAACAGACTAATGCAGATGCTTGGGAAGGATCAAATCAAGGGGCATTCATATGTGCCTTTGATATCGCTCGATTTCGTCCCATTGATGAGTATAAAGAAGAAATTGATCGGCACCTTAGCGGTATTCATCAGATGCAGCCGGCACCAGGGTATGATCGAGCCACCCTTCCAGGTGCGTTGGAATGGGAACGCGAGCGGGAATGGTCGGAAATTGGGGTTCCAGTTGGAAAAGGGCACCAGGAGGCTCTTACACGGGTGGCACAGACTTTTGACCTGGAATTGCCGTTCTAGATCTAACCTACTGCCAACCAATCAATTTTAAATAAGCCGTCCATACTTGATCATGCCAGATGAAATCCAGTGTAGCCGCTGTTACTAGAAAAGGAGCAAAAGGGATCTGGCTGTGTGGTTGTTTTGATCTAGATATAATTAACATGAGGCCGATGATTGATCCCGTAAACGAGGCCACTGCTAGGACAGTTAAAATACTTTGCCAGCGTCCCAAAAAGAGTCCGATCAAAATCATTAATTTGGTATCGCCAAACCCAATAGATTCTTTTCGAAAGACAAATCTACCCACAATCGAAATTCCCTGAATAGTAATCCCTCCTACTACCGCCCATAAGATGTGCTGCAAAAGATAGTTAATATTTTGTTTGAGAATGGTCATCAGTATAATCACCGCCAAGCCTGTAATTATGCCAGTTAGAATAATTGTACTTGGGATAATCATCCATCTGGCATCGATCACGGCAATCGGTATAAATAGCGACACCAGCAGGTATCCCTGAATCATCTCAAGTGTTAACCCAAAATGATAAAACAACAATAAAAATATGGCTGCGGTCGTTAGTTCAACAACTGGGTAAATAATCGAGATTCTGATATGACAGCTTCGACACTTTCCTTTCAGTAAGAGGAAACTGATAATTGGAATGTTGTCATAAAATAGTATCGGAGATTGGCAGTTTGGGCAGAGGGATCGGTGTGGGAAATGGATGGAGAGTCCATCGTTCGGGATTCGGTAGATACACACATTCAAAAAACTTCCGATGACCAGACCAAAGACGAAGATAATAATTGCTGTTCCTATTTCATACTTGAACATGAGGAGCAATAAAGTTTAAGGTAAGTAATGACTTCGAAAGGAAAACCAATCTGGTTTGAAGAACTTGAACTGGTTTTCTGCTTAAATCGAGTGGGCTGATAGATATCGCTAACTTAAAAACAAAACGACATAAAATGTTGCGATCACTAATTGTACAAAGGCAAAAATAAAAGCTTTACTCACAAAACCAGCGAACGACATTTTGATCTGATATTTGTGCATCATGGTAACAGCAACGACTGTAGAAGCGGATCCTATGGGTGTAATGTTTCCTCCTAGGTTGGAGCTGAATATAACGCTCCACCAAAACCCAGGTGTTTGGCTGTATCCTGTTCCCGGTAAAGTATTTAAAATTTTTCCTAGCATAGCAGATAATGGAATATTATCGGTGACCGCACTTCGGCTTGATACTTTAACGCAATCTGACATGCATACTGTGTTGCTGCTTGGGCGTAGTCAGACCCGTCTAAACCTAACAGGATTTTAGCAAAGCTGGGACCTAAAGAAACTGTTTGAGACATGACGACCTCCGTGGTGAATTAATCATATTACCACCAATATTTTTGCGATTCCTGGTTTACTGCATAAACCCTGCTAATCTCCGCGATTTGTCCGAGTCGATATTTTCGCGGCACCCGGTTATCATCAGCTATACATATCTTATATGAATTGTGGATCATCTGGTAATCTCCGTTCCATGGTGTTTTCGGAATTTGATCAAGATAGGGGGATTTCCATCCTTCGACGCCCGGGTTTGTGACCAAATCTTGTAATTTTTCTGGATATTCTCCAGTATGTTTATGATATTTCTTGACTGCTTTTGCAATCGTTTCAACGTCAACATCAGCTTGAGAAATTTTTCGGTCTTTCAGAAACGGAGGAAGAGACAGACCAATAATTACTGTGGCTGAGACTGCTAGTATGAGTAGCTGGATGCGAGTCATACCAAGGTTAGGAGCTAAATCTGTCGCTTTATTCATTTCCGGCTATTTTAGCTTACCGCCTTGGTCATGTCAAGATCGTAAGAAAGAACAAAGAACTCAGTCAAATTAGAACAAATTATTTTCATCACAACGGACCTTATTGAAAATTCCATTGGCAACGTTCAATCCACTCTTTGACTCGATTAATCTTTCCCCTCGGCAAATTATCAATCTTGAGTATCTCATTGAAGTGGTCAGTTGCCAGCTTGTATTTGTCCGTATGATATCCGTTTACACCAATTAAGCGAAGATTTTCGATTGTTAGGTTGTCAGGTAGTTCTAGAGACTTGGCTTGAAGTAGGTATTGATTTGATTTGGAAAATTGTTGATCAAGATAGAGTTGCCGTCCGATCAGGTAGTGAATGAGGCCGAAATCTGGTAGCTCTTGCATAACTTCATTAAGAAGCACCATTCTCAATCTACTGGAAGGCCTGTTAATCAGAACCAGTTTCAATCTATCTCGGTGGGTCTTTGACTCAGTAGCTAATGCGGCTAGTTTTGCTTGCATGCTTCGATCAATTGAATCTGAAGCATGCAATGAAAGTGCATCTTGGAAAGTTGACGCTGCTTCGTCCAGTTCCTCGTTCTGCCAGTGTAGATTACCTATAATATTTCTTGCTTCGGCAACTAAATGTATATTTGATTTCGGGTGATTGATTATCTGTTGAGCAATTTTGATCGTTTCGTTCCGTAGACCAAGCTGATAGTTAGATAACATCAGTCCCCTTAAATTTTTGGGATTACTAGAATCGAGTTCATGAATCTGATTGAAGAAATCAATCGCCGTATGCCAATTTGATCGACCATAAGCTGACCAGGCTTGCTCCGAAAGGTCAGCCACTTCATGGGCACAATGCTCCTGAAAAATACTTGGGCGTTTAAATCGGTATTCAGCAATACGCAGATCCCGATCTGTTAGGACAACCTGATCCAAAAAAGCCTGCCACTCCCGATCGAGTGTTGCCAAGCTCTTGTTGTAGATTTTCTTGAAATTTCCAGTTGGAAATACATGCTTGAATTTCTCAATACCATAGGTGTCAACTAGGAAACGAACGAAGGAACCGGCTACAGTATAGCTTGAGGGGCCTGACTGGATCCAGAATCCAAGTCCCATAATTCTCTGTATGGATGGAGCGATATTGAGATCATGCATGGCTCGAGTCCATTGATGCGGGTCTAAATCTCCGCTGTCCCACTCGGCAGCAACTGCGATTCCTTCATGTAAACCTAGTTTGAGGCTAATTGGTAGAAATGAATGCCATTCCGATGTTAGAACATGTGCCAGTTCGTGCTTCAGAACTGGATGAGGGAAATCTTCGAAATTAATGTGTAACCCGTAACCCATCACATCCTGTAATGATGTATATTTTGCTCCCATGAGGCGTTTCTTTCGTTTAGGTGAGGTATATATGTAGGACCGAACTTTTCTGTCTGGGTTAATCTGGAAATACTTGATTAACTGTGCATATCTGAACTCGTGATCGACTGCAATTTCCTTGATTTTATCTTCAACAATGGATCCTTTTTCAAAGAATAATAGGAAGTTTCTAGTTTGGTAAAATCCGCCTAACTTTTTTTCGATGAAACTGCGTGTTGGCCGTAGACCAAGTTCACTCTTGTATAACCAGATCAACGAAAACCCCAAAACTAATATCGTCAAAGGAATGAAATTTACCAATGAACTGAGGCCGTGAATTCTGGGCTTCTGGTGGATCAGGATGGAAAGTTGAAAGAAAATCGCAGAGATTAACAAAGTGGTGCCGCGGGCAAGGAGTAGCGTCGACGTAATTGATATCTGCCTGTCATAGATCGGACCGGGAAAATAACCAAAAGTCGAGTGAAATCCAAATACAGGAGGATCAAAGGCAATATTATGCAGGAGGAGTAAAAGCGTAACGAAATTGTAGCTGAGATAAGCCAGAAATGCATGGCGTTTCAGTAGTAGCCTAAAACATGTTCCCGCCGATGTGCCGTAAATACAACTGATTACTGGTAACAGCAGGAAAAGTAGAAACCCTTCGATAAAATTGCAGTTTGGTACACGAAATGCATTGAGTATAATAATCAGAAATGGTAAAATCAGCAAAGTCAGGTTAATAGTTAGAGACAGCCAGAATGCGTCACGTATAGTCCGAAATGGTGAGTTCGCAACTTTTGTGAAGTATTCCTGTGTTGTATTGATGGTTATATGAGCAGAAGCTATTGAGACGACAAATGCAAGAACCGCACAGAACTCAAAGGCAAGCAAATTGAAAAGCGGGATCATGGACATAATTAAGGTTGCCGTTGCCATGATGGCTAGCCATACCCAGTAGTATGAGTTAACAGTCTTCATCGGATCTATAAAATTAAGGTTTTTGATGAAAGCAGGACTTCTAAGTTGGAGAATCGATCCGGCTTACTGTTGGATCGAACGGATTTGATTGGGTAGAGCATGGCGTTGGACATTGGTTTTACCTGTTTGTGTCAGCTGGGATTTCACCTCATATTAATAATGGAATTTAAGTAATTACGTTGTTCAAAGCCAATCTGAATATGCAGGAGACGAGAAGGGTATTGTTTTCAGGAATTAAATTCATGTTTCGAAGTTTCAGTTGTTTGGGTATATTATACGCGACCTTATGTTTCGGCGCTTTGTTTTTACCTTTCAAGGTCGGCAATGCAGAGCAGTCGCGTGAATTACCGAAACATATATTGTGGGGTCATGAGGCCTGGATCAGTTCTGTGGCTTTTTCACCCAACGGTGAAATTATCGCTTCCTCTTCAAATGACAAAACGATTAAACTGTGGTCACTTTCAGGTCAGAATGAAATCGCAACATTGGAAGGGCATCAAGGAGGAGTTACTTCGATTGCCTTTTCACCGGATGGGAGACTTATTGCTTCCGCTTCAAACGATAAGACCATCAAAATATGGTCTGTTGAGAATCAACAGGAGATTGCGACTTTGGTCGGACACCGCAACGGTGTTGAAACATTGGCTTTCTCACCGAATGGAGCCGTTCTTGCTTCTGGTGGTAGAGATTATCGGATTAAGCTATGGTTGGTAGCAGATAAGCAGTTAATCAGAACACTCCCTCGACAAGAAAACATCTTACAGTCGTTAGGGTTTTCACTGGATGGGGATATTCTTGCCTCTGGCTCAGTTGATTTGAAGTTTTGGTCATTAGGTGAACAAGATGATGAACTTCCGCCGAAAATGGATACAGTTGAAATCATAAGCGATGGCGGTACAGGTCTACTCACTGCGTCCCTACCATCGAAAACCCTTTTGACATCCGGCTTACATAAGATTCGCGTTAAAAGGAAAGAAGGAACCAACCAATTTCTAGTTTTCCTGGATGAGAAGAACACTGAAGTCATCACGGATCGTCAGGCCTCTTTTATAAATCTTGAGGGCCAAGAGTTAATCACACTTCATTTCGGTGAAGAAATCAAACCTGGTATGGCTTTAGTTGAAGTTGAAAAAAAAGAGGCGGAAATAGGTGTGGCAGAAATCGAAAACGACGGTGGTACAGGCTTGGATGGGATTGACCTCCCGCTAGTAACCCCTTTGATTCCAGGCTTACATAAGATTGATATTGAAAGAGCGGAAGGTGATGGTCAAGATGATTTTGTAGCTGTCTTGGATGGGTCTAAATCCGTACCAGTTGAGGCTGATGGTAAGGCAACTTTTATTGATGGTGATGGCAGGGAAATCCTTACAATTAGCTTTGGCGAAGAAATCAAACCTGGTACAGCTTTAATTGAATACATGGTGGCCATACAAGAAACTGGACAACCATTTATTGGAAAAGAAATCGAATTTGAGAGATTATATAAGGGAACCGATTGGATTTGGTCTCTGGACTTTTCACCTGATGGTAAATTGCTAACGTTCGGTCTGTCTGATAATACGGTGAGGCTGTGGTCAGTTGAGGAGAAAAAAGAGGTCGTAACATTAACTGGGCATACCTCTGATGTATCGTCAGTTGCTTTCTCACCGGATGGGAGGGTTGTTGCTTCCGGCTCACGTGAACTGAAAGTTTGGTCGATAGCTGGCAAAGCAGAGATAGCAACGCTGAAACTGGATAACAACTACATCCACTCTTTGGCGTTCTCACCAGATGGTTCGTTGGTCGTTACTGGTACAAACAATGGCGAAATTCTGATTTGGGATATGAGCCCATTTGTTGACCCAACAATTGTTAGCTTTGCCGTCAGAGAAGCTTCGTTTGAAAATCTTATTGCCGAAGTTCGGGCTGAAAATGCCAAAAATTTATATGGTTACCAATTTGCTATTGAGTTCAATCCTGAAGTGCTTGAGGTAGAGAGTGTATCTCAGGGTAATTTCTTAAAGGAAAGCTTCGGATGGGCAGGTGGGGATGAAACACACTGGATTGCTGGGGAAATCAATAACGAAGACGGAAAGATTTCTAGTTCTCTCGGCATTCGCATCATACCGGGAGGGGTCAAAGGTAGCGGTGTATTGGCGACAATCACTTTCGTTCCGAAGAAAACAGATGGAAGTGAGCTTAAGTTCGCGGAACTGAAGTTGTCAAACGAAGAGGGAGATCCGGTTGTTTCTTATTCAGTTAATCAACTCGTACAAATTCCTTTGATCATATCCGCTGACCTAGAGATAAAAGCATCAATAGAGGGTCCGCTTGTGGTTGCCGAATTAAAGATAGTTGATCCTGTTAACGTTGATGGTTACTCAGTTGATTTGTTGTACCCTGATAACTTGGAAATTATTCTTGAGAAAGGTCTTGATATCTATGAGAATGTGATTACTGATATTACCGAAGATACAACCTTTAAATTTCAGATTTATCAAAGTGGGGAGATCAAATTTGAATTGTTAAATGGTCTTCTCGATGGACCACTAAAAACCACAGATATACCGGTGTTGGTTAACGACCAGATTACGGTTGTTGCATCTCCAAATTGGGATATCAATAAGGATTACGTCATTGACATATTCGATTTAGTTATTTTGAGTGAGGATTTTGGTCGGCAAATTACCCGTGAATTACGTCCTAATCCGGATGTGAATAGAGATGGGGTCGTTGATGTTTATGATTTTGTAAAGGTGGGCGCGAAATTCGGTCGAACTTACGATCCTATCGCAACTAGGGCCACGCCGGCAGTTGCGAGATCAAGAATAGGATCAACAGATCAAATAAGTGTTGATTTCTTAGAAAAGGTCTTGGATCAAATCAAGCAACATCCTCTGACTGATACGCCTGACTTCGTTAAAACGCGCCAATTACTTCTGAGCCTAATTAAAAGAACAGGATTGCTTCCAACCGAAACGCGCTTATTGGTTAATTACCCTAACCCGTTTAATCCCGAGACATGGATTCCATTTGATCTAGCTGATGATGCGTTAGTCACTATTAGGATCTATGATCAACGGGGCAATGTTATCCGACGCTTGGATCTTGGATATCGACCTGCAGGACGTTATGTGACAAAGGGTAAAGCCGTGTATTGGGATGGGAGGAACGACAAAGGTGAGTCTCTTTCCAGCGGCACCTACTTCTATCAGATATCTGCCGGGATTTACGAGGCTACACGTAAAATGATTGTTCTGAAGTGACAATTTGCAATCTCCTTGAGTAAAGTTAAAGTTACCAGATATACTTGGCTAAAAACCGTTTTGCCCCGCCTCAATTCAAGCTTCTCTCGCCATGTTTTAACCTACTTGTACTTATCCTACTGAATTTATGAAACCTGAAACCCAAGGTTACTATTTCAATGCGAACGGCTCGATTTAGTCCACGATTTCGATTGTTGTGTGTTCTATTTTTAGTATTAGCGCTGTCAGCAGTCGGCATATGCTATTATTTAACACAACGATACTCAAAAGAATGGAACTATTGGAAAAGACTCTCCGGTTCAGAAAAATCTCTAGCCGTTGAACTAGAGATTGAAAGGTTTGGGCATCGAGTATTTCCTCCCTCTCCGCAACCTGACAGTTATACACATGTCACGCTAGAGAAACTTGAGCATTCGATGAAACTCGGTGCTGAGTGGATTCTCTCTATGCAGGAACCATCCGGACGTTTTCAGTACTGGTACGATCCAGTTCTGAACCAATTCAGTAGCAAGACTGACGATAATTTCTTACGTCAGTCAGGTACTTCATTCTCTTTGATGCTAGTGTATAAAATGACTGCGAATCTCCGTTATTTTACTGCCGCGCGTCAAAGTATCTCTTACCTTTTGCAGTTCAAGCAGCAACTTGATGTTGACAAAGCGTACTTTCTTTTTAATGAAAAAGCAAAACTAGGAGGAATTAGTCTCCCGATGCTGACGATGCTTGAGATGCGTCAGTTGACTGGCACCCGTGAGTTTGACAAGATCTTGAATCAGTTGGCGAATATGATTCTGTTTCTGCAGGCAAAATATCAGACAGGACAATTTAAGAGTACATATGTGTATCGTGGCAATTACGAATATGAGAAGGAAACCGGGTGGGAGTCAAAAATCTATCCTGGTGAGGCATTATATGCCTTGGCCAAAATGTACCTTGCTTTTGAGGATGTCCGGTATAGACATAGCATGGATTGGGCATTAGAGTTTTACTCCCATGAACGATGGCTGTCACAGGCTTTTCTGCCTTGGACGATCTCTGCTTTTGTTTCTTTGTACCAACAGACCAGTGAGTCAAAATACTCTGAATACGCTTTTCATTTAAGTGATCGCCTTTTGAAGCAACAGAATCTAGATAGCAGAGATGCTGTTTATGGTAGTTTCCACGGGTTGCCTTCCGCTAATACTGGGAGTTACATGGAAGCCTTGGGAGATGCTGTACACCTTGCACAATTAGTGAAAGATCAACGACGGCTTAAATTATATTGTGAACGTGCTAAAATGGGGTATAGATGGCTGTTGATGTTGCAATATACAGAGTCTGATTTTACTGATTCAGGGCATTTTGAAATGTCAATTGGAGGTTTTAGGGAAAGCTTGGTTAATCCTCAGTTACGTATCGATAACACGCAACATGCAATTAGCTCCTTTGCCAAAGGTTTACAATTCATTTTTAGGGTTCATCCCCAGCAGATAGTAAAGTAATTATCTGCTTATTGGGGCATACGTTATTTTACTTCCTAATGATCTATAGAAGGCTTTAATCAGAATCAAAGAAATGAAGAGTTGGTTACTTTATGCTGTTTTAGCGATGATAATAGTGGCATTGACTGCGTTTTTCCTCTCTTTTTACTCCTATCGTCTCTTCGAGTGGCCAACACGTGGACATTGCTCAATACGACTAACTCGCGCTGATCTTGATCGCTCGCTTGAACTCGGCACTCAATTTTTAATCAATCACCAAAAAACCGATGGTCATTTTACTTATGAATATGATTGGATCAATGAGATCTATACTCAATCGGATAGTCAGGTTCGACAGGCCGGAGCGACGTGGGGGCTAGCATTAATTTATCAGGATCAACCAAGTTTAAAGATTAAAGATGCAGTAGAAAAAGCAATGGGCTTTTTTTATCGCCATTCAAAAATTACGGCTGATGGGCGACGCTATGTAGTCTATCCCGGAAATCCCACTGGTCATACAGGAACAGTAGCGCTTTGCACTTTGGCGTATATTGAATACCTTCGTGTTCCAAGTTCTGATATTTATGCAAAAAAGAGGCAACGTTACCTGCAACATCTTGGGGAATACCTCAAATTTCTGATTAAAGCGCAAACGCAGGAAGGGCTTTGGCATCGATATTATGATGCAGATGGTCTTTCTTTTGGTCCCTCTTCTTCTTACTATGATGGAGAATCATTATTGGCCTTGGTGAAGGCCGCGAAGTATATGGATCACCAAGGACTTCAATCAATTATCATTAAGGCAGCGGACGCCGGCTATGATCGTAATATTCAAGAAGCACTGCGAATTGATCCTGATTCTCGAATAACCAAAGGGTATTACCAATGGAGTTCGATGGCTTTTTTTGAACTTGCGACCGCAGGATGGCCCAACACGGAAAAGTATAGTGATTATGTCATCAAGCTTGCAGACTGGATGATTGATACACATAAGACATTATGGCGGACACGTAACACCGCCTATGCTTATGAAGGTATTGTTCATGCTTATCAATTAGCGGTGCTGGGCAATCATGACCAACATATAAGGAAATTTGCCTGCGTTATCGACGCGGGTTTGATGAAATTAACTTCTTGGCAAGTTGGTAGTCCTATGGAAAACGGGTTTATACGCAGGCATCCTACGCAAAACCCGTATGCCATAGGTGGAATACAAAATCATGCTTTTGAATCCCTTCTAAGGATTGATGTAACCCAACACCAGATGCATGCTGTTATTCTGGCTCGTCGTTATGTGTATAATTAAAAAGTTTTTTTGATAATGAAAAACGCTTTCAGGCAGGTATTCATCGCTTTATTTTTATTTATTCTATCTTTGATGATGATTTTAACGTTTATTATCATCAAATGGATTGAATTTGAGTCTATACCAAATCTTCTGATGATGGTTGACTTCACTGGGATTTTACTTTCAGCATTAGCTGTGTCAATACTGATCTTAATTAGTATCGGATTAGTATTTGGTTTAGCGCGTGCTTGGTCTACCGAACAACCCGAGTTAGGTGACAAGATTATTCGTTTGGCAACGGTCACCAACGTTGTCTTAATCTTCGTCTTGGGCGGGATAGGTGGTGGGCTTATTGTTTTGCGAACACTTTGGACAATTGGTTACTTTTAGCAGGTTGGATTCTCTAGAAGCAGGCACGACGCTATACTTTAAAATCAAATGTTACAGTAAAAGATAAACCGAAAGCTCAAAATGGCCAATCATGAATACTGGGTTGCACTGTCATCCGTTGAAGGAATAGGCCCTGTACGCATTAAGTATTTATTGAAACGGTTTGGGGCAATTGAATCAGTGTTTGAGGCTGAACTGCTTGAGATTGCCAAGCTGCCGCTGTTTGATCAAGTTCTAGCTTCACGTGTTTCACGTGCCAGATTAGGTCTGATTGAAATTCGGCGTCGGATTGAGTGGCTGAAGAGTCAAGGTATTTATATCGTGTGTCTTGAAGACTTGGAGTATCCAGCACAGTTGCAAGAACTCCAGAATGCACCGCCAGTTCTCTGTTGTCTTGGGAAGCTACAAGAAATTCCGTATAATCGATCTGTGACAATCGTTGGATCAAGAAACCCAAGTGATTCAGCTATCTTAGAAACGCTGAATTTAACAGCACAACTTGTGGGAGCAGGTTTTATAATTATAAGTGGGCTTGCTAATGGGATTGATACGACAGCACACTTAGGCACGCTTTCAGCTAGTGGGAGAACCGTGGCCGTGATTGGCTCGGACCTTCTTTCAATCCATCCGGCAGACAATCGTCAACTGGCCACTCAAATTAGTCAGAATGGCATGGTGTTATCTGAATTCTTGTTACCAACTCCTCCATCACCGGCAAATCTTATTTCTCGTAACCGAATCATCAGCGGATTGTCCATGGCAACAATTGTGATGGAATCAGCTATGAATGATGGTTCCATGCGCACAGCAAAATTCGCACTGGAGCAGGGCCGATTTATCTGTGCCTATGACTGGCAATCAAATGGGAAATTGAAGGAAGGAACACAAGAATTAGTTAAGCACGGAGCATATCCGATTTCTGCCGAGTGCTTTGACACCTTTATCCAAGCATTGATGAAGCCAGAAACAGATGAAAAGTTCCGTAAAGTTGATCTTGACGGTGTACAAATGGATCTGTTTTAGAAGTGATTCGTACCTGGTTCCACGGGGGTTTTTGTGGAAAGACTGAGGAATCATATGAAATATCAAAAAAATGCTGAAATTTTCCTTTACAAAAACTACAAAGTTTGTTAGACTATGCCGCAAATTTCATTTATGTCCTTGAAAAAGGCGAATTGGCTAGGCTTTCAGGGTGTACAACCTGGCCTAGTTGATATTTGATTTTAAAAAAAAATTCTGTAGAGAATTCTCTTTATTTAAAGGAGTGCATAAAGATGCGAAGAGTATTCAGAGCCCTTGCTTTGATGTTGGTTGTTACTTTAGCCCTTTTACCTTTCGTGGGTTGTGGTGGTGATGACGATGATGATGATGCTGGTGGCGTTGCCGCTCTTACGGGAACTGTTCCTGCAACAGGCGGTGAGATCGCGGCAAATGGTACGCTACTCATCAATTTTGATAGTGGAAAAAATATTGAAGGTGGAGCGGTTACCGTAAATGGTACACCTGCAGCTCTCGCTGGAAACCAAGCAACTTGGAACGCCGTAGGGCTGACGCCAGGTGGATCTGCTGCTCTTGCTATTGCATGGACAAACACGGATGGTACGTCTGGTGCAGCCAGTGTTACAGTGACGGTCAAAGCTGTGGATAACGCTCCTCCGACGATTACCGGTGGAACTGTTAAAAACGGTGCCAAGGATGTCGATCCAGGTCCAATTAATGAAGCTGGTAAAATTGAAATTACATTTAGTGAAGCCGTTCTCAAAGGTGAAGCGGCTCTTGGCGTTGATGGTGGAGATGCGTTAGGTACCCAAACTGAGTGGGCTGCTGACAAATTGACAATCTCCCTGAATGCTGGAGTAGCTTTAGCTAATGAAACGACCTACGTGATTACCATAAAAGGTGTTAAAGATGCCGCTGGTAATGCGATGTCCGATGCTAAAATTTCTTTCACCACGAAGGGTAAGGAGTAAGCACTCCAATCCTGAATCTGATGAAAAGGCAGCGTGTCTTTTGACATGTTGCCTTTTTTTTGTTGGTCATTGAGAGGCAGGGATGAATCGGCAGTTTCTGCTTTCACTGATTTTTTCCTCTTTATTGTTGTCTGGTTGTTTATTTCATTTCTCTAATTCAATTCCTCTAGATCCTCGACAACGGATATCTTATTATGCTGACATATACAAATTGAATCCGGAGTCAGATCAAGCTCGGCAGGCGCAGTTGGAGATTGGCAAGATTTATTATAATCAGCTCGGCAATCCGGCACGGGGGCTTGAGATATTTGAGAAATTAATTTCATCCAATCCAACAGCACTGGAATCAGGCGAAGCATTGTGGTATATTTCCAGTCATAACTTTCAAGAGAATGAATATGAATTGGCATGCCAAAAATTTTTGCAATTCATGCTTGACTTTTCAGGCGATGAACGAAGTCAGATTGCAAGACTTCGTATTGCAGATTGCTTTTTTGAGTTAGGGAATTTGGACTCAGCTATCAAGTATTACGTAGATTACCGAAATCGGTATCCTGACGATTTGCCGAACCTGCCATATGTTCTGTTGAGGATCGGTACGGTCTATGCCAATCAGCCAAACTCTGCAATTGAGGCAAGAAAAGCATTTTCACACATCATTGAGAAGTTTCCAAATGCAATGCCACAGGTTGAAATCGCCCGAAAAAGGTTATTGGATCTTGGCGGTGTTACTGTCAGGGATTCTGGTGTAAAAGACCAGCGTACTCAATTAAAAGTGAATTCTACTGATCTCGTCCGACAGACCTCGGAAGCTGGAATTGGTCCAATTACACGACCGAATGCGCAATCGGTTTTTGCAGGTTGGACGAGATCAGCAACTTTCGGTTATAATGCCAAGGTATTGCTACAGCAAAGTGGCATGCTCGATGTTGCTGAAGTTAGAACCAGCATGGCAGGCAGAGGTGAATTACTCGATGATGTTGTTTTCAATGTTGGTTTGCAGTTCTACATGATGCAAGATTACCATCGTGCAGGTGCCTGTTTGGAAAAAACAGTTGAACTCGGCATCCGAGGAGCTGATCTGTGTTTGAAATTGGGCGTTTGCTATAGAAAGGCAGGGAAGTGGACAAAAGCGGCCGAAGCATTTCGTGCACTAGCTAAGGTTGCCCCGAAAGACATTGACCAGCTAATTGATAGCAGTGCACGAGAGTACAGACAAGGCAATCGTGAGTACGGCAGGAAATCTCTTGAGTGCTTAATTGGAATTTCTGATGAGTTTGATGGTAAAATTAATAAAATCTTGAAAGAATGAAAGAAATCATTGATTTCGCATTTTTTTATTGAACAGTTTATACATTTGAGTTGTCTTCTTTACAGAGGAGTGTTTTAATTG
>DTUY01000241.1:21409-61598 GCA_012963885.1 Candidatus Poribacteria bacterium
ATTGGGGAGTGTTGGAGTTGACGTGTTGCTGGTCGAAAGTTTGCAACATGGAGAAACTGGAGCGCTAGCGGAGTTGGTACATAAATATCAACATCGCATATATCGTGTCGCAATGCAAATTACCAGAAACCATGAAGATGCCAGCGATGTTACACAAGAAACATTTCTTAAGGTATATGAATCAATTTATAGTCTCCGTCGAAAGGCCGCTTTTGAAACGTGGATCTACCGAATTGCGGTGAATAAAGCCACCAACTTGGTTAAACGCCATCATCGTCGTTGTGAATCCTCACTGTCAACCATTCGTGAAAACGATATCCATTTTGGCTTAAGGCGAAACTCTAATCTGGTAAATATTCCCCATCTGAACGTCGAGAAACAGGAATTACGGAAAACAGTAACGCAAGCGGTAAACAGCCTATCGCTCAAGCATCGGACCGTTATCATTTTATACGAGTTTGAAGGGCTAACACATACGGAAATTGCATCGATTTTGAGGTGTTCAGAAGGAACAGTCCGGTCTCGGTTGCATTATGCGCGAAAACAGCTCAGAGATAGGTTGCAATCTTACATCGATCCTGTGTCAATGGATTTGAGATGAAAAAAAAGTGTTCCTACATCCAATTTTATTTGTCCGACTACATTGATGATATTCTGCCTGATGATAAAAGGACCCAGATTCGCGAGCATACGCGATTGTGTTTTCTATGTCGATCTGAGTTGAAGTCGCTCAAACGAATGAATGACCTGTTGAGTTTTTATGTTGATTCAGGTCCACCAAAAGGATATAATGAGCAATTTCTAAACGAGCTTCAGCAGTTAGTTGACAAAAAATCGTATCAGATATGGTGGCGAATACCTGCATTCTGTCGTGGGTTTTCCTGGCATATAGAAGATTTCTATGAAAGGTTGATGTCTTCCGTTCTGCCTTTGATTAACCGGCGGTTTTACACTAGGTGGGTAATGGGGTTTACGTTTGTTGCGTTGCTTTTTGTTTTGTCTTTAGCTTTTTATCCACAGTTGATCTACGTTTCTGAAGATCGTATCGTTCAAGCAAATGTATCATCAGATTTTCTTGAAGTTTCGGGTACGATGGGCATAGTAGGAAACCGTCAGTTGACTCACAATCGTCACCCAATTGTCTTAGTTTCACAATGGAGCCAAATTGATAAGAACGTGAGCAACATACTTAAACAACGAAAATCAATTGAAATGAAGATGGAGAGTTTGATTCTGGATCGTCGTGAAGCGAAACCACTTTATGATGTGGAAGATCAATCGAATTTTTTACTCTTTGCTCAACTTACAGCACCTGCCAAAACTGATCGGAAAGTGGACTATGCTGTGCCTTCAAGTATAGCGTTTTCCCCTTTTTCTGAAAAAGTCGAGTGGCGAAGATCAAGCCATACTAACCGTATCTTTAACAACTTATCTGTCGCAAGGGTCTATGATCCTGTTCGATTATAAAATACAAATTTCTATCAAATTATTGAAGAGAGGTGTTTCTTAATGAATCCGAGAATATTGACCGCTACGGCACTGATAGCACTAGGTTTTGTACTGTTTTGGCCATCTGGCAGTTCCAAGAAAGTAGAACGGCTTTATAAAGATGGTGAGCGACTTTATAGTACAGAAAATTACGAAGAATCGATTGCAAAATTTGAAGAAGCTCTTATTGAATCAGAAAAGTGGGGCGTAAAAACGGCAGTTATTGATAAGGATTTCGTGACTCTAGCTAAATACAGAATTGCTGTTTGCTATTCAAAGTTAGCAGAAAACACCGGTGATGTTAATTATTTTGATCAAGCTGTCGACAAAATTGAAGAAGTTTGGCCAAATGCCAAAGTGGCCAAGCATATGGAAGGGCTAACTTACCTTTGGGGGCATGTCCTCTATAAGCAGGAAAAGTATGAATTGGCGGAACCAAAGTTTAACGAACTGATTGAAAACTTTCCGAACAGTCTTTTTGTTGAAAACGCTTGGTATGCTATTGGTCAACTCAACTACAAACTGCAGAATTATGACGCATCCCGTCGGGGATTTAAGAATGTACTTGATGGTTTCCCTAACTCTGATTTCAAAGATGATGCTCAACATCTAATAGCTCAATCATTTCTTGATGAGCAGAACTATGAGCAGGCTGCACAGGAATTTGATAGGTTGGCCACCGAAGAATTCAAGAACTATGCTGATCTACAAGCAGAAGCAATGTATAAAGCGGCCTATTGCTTGAACCAGATTTCCCGTTTCGAAGAAGCAATTACCCGCTACACGAACTTTGTCACCAAGTTTCCGACAAGTAAATATGTAACTGCCGCTTACTTTGATATGGGAGCAATCTACTCGCGTCAGAAAGACTATGACAATGCGCGTGTAAACTATGAACTTGCTATCCAGAATACTAATGATGAAGACGTACAGTCTGAAATTCAAACTGCGATTGGTCGAACCTACTATGACGAAGAAGATTATGAAAATGCAGCTGCTGCTTATACCACACTTTTGGAAAATTATCCAACCAGCCAATTTATCTCTGAGGCAAAGTTAGGAATTGCCGATAGTCATTTTAAGCTGAGTAACTGGTCTGAAGCTTCTGTTGCTTACCAACGTGTACTTGATGAACATGCTGATCAGTCTGATTTAGTTCCATATGTAACCTTCCAAATGGGGGAGACGCACTACAAATTCGCTACCAGTCTCAAGGATACAGGTCAAGCCGATTCAGCAGCGGAAAACTTGGAAATAGCGCTTGAATGGTACCAGAAAGCCTACAATGACTATCCGACTGATCCGGTTGCCTCTCACGCTCTTTATGGTGCAATATGGGCCCTCAATGATCTTGATCGAAAAGAAGAACTTGAAAAAGTTGCCCGAGAGTTCATTGATAAAAATCGAGAGGACCCTCAACTGGATATCCTTGCAGCGGAAGTCCAACTTAAGTTTGCTGACATAAAGTTTAGTGACTTCAAACAGTATAGCGAGGCGGCAACAGAGTATGCCAGACTCTGGGACAAACCGGATGGTGATTATGAACGGTTACCCAAGTTCCATCTTCTTAAAGTCATCGCCAAGTTCCAAGAGGGAAGATCCTATTACGAGGTTGCACTAGAAAATAGTGAAGGTGATAGCTTGGACGGAGACCTGTTGGCAAAATCAATTAATGCCTACGGACAAGCTATCGATAGATTTAATGATGAAGCATTTCTACCTGGTGTAGAAAATGGACGATATGACGACTTCCCGGAACGGATCCAGCAAGTTGAAGCGGCAATATTGAACAAAGCACTTGTGCATGAGAAGCAGGATGAATGGCTTATTGCTCGTGAACTTTATGGAAACATTGGTGAGAATAGCGACAATTATGAGCGTGCACAATTACTGATCGCCCAAAGCTATATTGAAGAAGGCAACCTAACGGAAGCCATCGATTTTTACGGGACTATTATGGATGTACTTAGTCCTGATAATCGCTCACTGGCGGAAATTAAGCTTGCTGACCTCCTGCGAAACGAAGAGCGTTTTACCGAAGCAGCGAACGCGTATTCGCAGGTCGTGGCAGGTAATCCGACAGGTGAATATGCGGATGACGCACAATATCTGATTGGTCTCTGCTATTACAAAGCTGCCAAAGATGATTCATCTGTATATGACAAGTCAATAGCCGCATTTCAAAAGATGATTAATGACTATGCTGACAGCCCAAACATCGTTGAAGCCTACTATGGTATTGTACTCGCATTTCGGGATACAGATCAGTGGGAAAACGTAATGTCATATGCTGATGAAGCGAGCGATAATTTTAGTGATAGTAGTGAGGGAAATATCCTCAAGACCCTAGGACATATCGATCTTGTTAAGGCTACGGCTATTGAGAACCAGGGACTCGACTCAGAAGAGGATAAGCAGTTACTCATCGCCAGCTTACGACGTATTGTCGGTAATATAGGTGCTCCACCAGAAGCACGGACACGTGCACAGTTGAAGATAGGTCATCTTTACTATCGTGATAAAGATTATAATACTGCGTCAACAGAATATCAAAAGGTAACACAGGAGTTTCCAGATGCTAGTGCTGAAATTTTGGCTAACGCATATTATCAAACAGCTGTTTGCTATTATCAGCAAGCACAGTCAGCAGGAGACTTAGAGGCAAAAAATCTTGCGTTTCAAAATTCCGCTGGTAGCGCCGAAAAGGTCGTTGAGTTAGATCACAGCGTTGATAGCATGATCAGCGCGCATTACACGCTTGGTTTAGCAAAATTCGGTTTGGGTGATAACGAAGCAGCTATTGTTGCCTATGCCAAGGCTATTTCGTATGAAGGTCAAACCGAAGATGACGCGCGGAAAGATTTGATTTTCCAGGCTCATTCACGCCTTGCCGAACTGTATAATTCGGAGGAAGTGTACAGTCGCGCAGTTCAGGAATATCAGTATATTATTGAAAATACTGATGATGCGAATCTGAGAGGAAATTCGTATTTCGCAATGGCTATAGCGCTTGATGATCATTTAAGCCAGTATGATGATGCATTGCTAGCTTACCAAAATGCAATACAGGTTAAGGCAGGAGCAATTGTGAGTGCCCAATCATACTATCGAACTGGTTTGCTTTACCAACAAAAGCTGAATGATCAGGAAAATGCTCTGATAGCCTATGAAACGTTGGTCAAAGATTATTCTGGCGAACCCGACAAAAATATTCAAGAAATGGTAGGAGATGCTTCACTTCGAAAGTCGGATCTTTATCAAAGACTTGGACGTCTAGAAGATGCCATTGCTGGAGCGATAGAAACTCGTGATTGGGCACAATTGCAATCGCAGAAAATATCGGCACAGTATAGTCTTGGATCTCTCTACTTTGACCGAGCGAAGTCGCTTTACTCTGATGAAGCTGGTACAGATTTGCAGTATTACATTGATGCTAGTAGAGAATCTGCTGCAGCTTATATGGAAGTCTACCAACTTAGCTCGCCGGTTGAGAATCTTGATAAAGGTCTAATACCATTTCTGCAGAATGCCCTCTTCCAAGCAGGGCAGCTTTATTACTCAATCGGTACTAGCTTCAAATATAGGGAAGAACTTCAAAAAGCGATTGAACCGTTGCAACTTTTCGCCGAGTACGTAGATCAAGGACTCTTTGCTTCATCTCCTGAGGTTCTGGAAAGTGTCGAAGAATCTCTGGTTTATGTTGGAACAGCTCAGTTCGAGTTAGGGCGCTTGCAATTAGGTGAGGATGAGGGAATATCTGATGCGGTTCAAGGTTTCTTCCGATCCTCGGCTAGTACGTTTTCCTCATTGACAAAGCGGTTTCCAAATGCAAAAGATGCGGCAACTTGGCAGTTTCAATCGGGTGAGTCTTACTATGCCTCTCTAGCATATGAGAGGGCTGTTGCCGAGTACGAGAAAGTTCATCAAAACTATCCGGAATCGGAAAGTGCTCCCGAATCGCTTTATGCAATCTCAACTTGCTATTCCATGCTGGCTGATAGTGCAGGTGATGAAGAAGAGAGTGCGAAGTGGCGCAGTAAGTTATTCGAAACAAATGAAGTTCTTGTGGGGAAATACCCACAGAGTTCTTATGCTGGGAATGCTATGGTTAATCTTGGCAACAAACTTTATAACGAAGGGAGCGCTCCTGAAATCGAAAATTCTGAGCGGATACGTCTCTATAAGTTAGCTGTTGAAAAGTACCGTGTTGCAGCTGAGGTTGCTGGCATTGATGCTGAAACAAAAGCGAGTGCTGGACTCTACATGAGGGAAACTCAAACAGCGCTTGCCTACTACGAATATACTACTGCTGGAGAAAATTTGACCACGGCGAGGTATGCGTATAGTACCGGAAGTGCAGAAGAGGTAGAAGCACTAAACGGTGCAATAGCTGTGTTTCAGAAACTGATCAAAACTTATCCAGATACCAAGTATGCAGATCTTGCTTACGTTCAGATTGGAGAGGCTTATATGGTCATGGCGGATAAGGAAGAAAGTTATTACGCGAATGCAATTGATACTTTTGACTCGTTGTGGAGGAAGTATGAGATCTCGCCAGCAACTGATTCTCAGGTCAATAATGCGGTGAAACTGGCACAGCGCAAGATTGCAGAGATTCGGGCTTATCTCGATGGGCAACAATAAGTTTTAGGTACACTAAAGCAAAAAGGCGTTTGAACCAAATTTATGTTCGAACGCCTTTTTACTTTTCAGCAGCAGAGATACTAAACTGAGGACAGATCGACCACTAACCTGACCCATTTCCATGGAATATATTAAATATTTTTCGGACATCTGTGATGAAGATCTTGGGCTTGTCGGTGGAAAAGGGCTAAACCTTGGGAAGCTGACCCAAGCCGGATTTCATGTGCCTCCAGGTTTTTGCGTCACTACTGATGCGTACCGACAGACGATAGGAGCATTAGATCAATTATCTCCAGACAAAATTCAAAAAACAGAGCTTACAGAATTGCTCGAAGATGCTATTCTCCTCGCTTATGGGAAACTAGAGACAGGAAATGTTGCTGTTAGATCCTCGGCAACGGCAGAAGATCTAGCGCAGGCAAGTTTCGCGGGACAACAGGATACCTTTCTTAACATTTCACAATTTGTTCAGCTCTTGGATAAAATTAAAAAGTGTTGGGCGTCACTTTGGTCGAGTCGTGCTGTTGCTTATCGCCAGAATCAGCAGATAGATGAAGCAGGACTTAGTATGGCTGTAGTTGTTCAAGTCATGGTTGATGCTGAAGTTTCTGGCGTAATGTTTACAGTTAATCCAATTGGAGGTGATGAAATCGTTATTGAGTCAAATTGGGGATTAGGGGAATCGATCGTCTCTGGTGAAGTGACACCAGATCATCTTATCGTTTCCAAGCTGAATGGACAGGTTATATCTGAAAAGATTACCACCAAACGCAAAATGGTCAGTCGGTCAGGTCTAATTGAGGTACCGATTGACAAGCGTTACACGCCGAGTTTAAGAAGAGACTTGGTGTATCAGCTTGCTAATCTTGGAATGGATATTGAGACTTTTTATGGTACTCCGCAAGACATTGAATGGGCTTATGCTGAAAACCAGTTTCATATCCTTCAAGCACGTACAGTCACCACCTTGACAGATACAGTCCAGATTGAAATTCTTCGTCGACGGGAAATTGAAGCGTTAGAACAAAAGTCTGATCCATACGGAACGGTCTGGAGTCGATATAACTTAGCGGAGGTTCTGCCCGCGCCTCTTCCGATGACATGGTCGATTATCAAAAATTTTATGTCTGGTAGAGGTGGTTACGGCCTTGCTTTCCGTGATCTTGGGTTCTTTCCCAGTCCGAGGGTAGATCAAGAAGGTCTGCTGGATTTAATATGTGGGCGTATATATGTCAATTTGAGCCGTGAGGTTGAGAGTCTATGTTATGGCTTTCCGTTCGAACACAATTTTGAAGAGCTGAAAAAAAATCCACAAAAAGCGATGTATCCTCAGCCAATTCCTAATCTTAAACGTATTGTTTCTGTAAAGTTATTTTTATTGAGCATCATGAAAATGCTGGCTGCGGAACATAACCTACAAAGATTGATCAAAGGTTTTGATTCTACCCTTAATAACCAGATTTTTCCGTTATTTGAAGGTTACGTTAGAAAAGAGCTCAAAGTGAATTTGCTGCAGTTGACGGATAGCCAGCTTATTGACAAGCTATATGAATGGCACCAAAAAACGATGAACGACTTTGCAAAGGATGCTCTTAAAGGATCAATTTTTGCCGTTTATGCCTATCAAAAATTGGAGCTTTTACTGCAGAAAAGTTTTACAGATAAAGCTAAGGTTGATGAACTTGCTCATGCTTTGACGACTGCCGTGGATGGGAACCTAACGGTTATATCTCACCTGAAGATGTGGGAGGTGGCACAGGGAAACCTAACAATTGAAAAATTTCTGGCACAATTTGGACATCGAGCTACTAACGAATTCGAATTGGCTGAACCTCGATGGCATGAGGATCCGTCCTATATCAAACAGATCATAGCTTCATTTCAGATGAATCCAGAAACAAATCCGGTGTACCGAATTCAGATGCAAGAGGAGAATCAGCTTCAAGCCGAGGAGGATTTAAACAGGTTGTCAACGACTCGTCAAAAACAAATCCGACGTAACCTTGATTTAACCCGGCGCTACATGCCCTTCCGTGAGAAATCGAAATTTTATCTGATGCTTGGTTATGAATTAATCCGAAAAGCGCTACTTGAACTTGATCGGCGTCATGATCTTGGTGGAGGAGTGTTCTATCTGATGATTGACGAATTAGAGGAGCCTTTTGACCGTGATGGTGCAATGCAGAAGATCTCTGCACGTCAGGCTGAAAGATCAAAGATCTTACGCATTGAATTGCCTGATGTAATATACAGTGATACACTCAACCAAATTGGAGATCCAATTCCTGTTGAGGTTCAGAACGAGATGAAAGGAACCGGTATTTCGGCTGGAGTCGCACATGGTATTGCCCAGATACTTACCGATCCAACTGAAGCAAGTATAGATCAAAAGAATTATGTCCTTGTATGTCCATCGACTGATCCGGGATGGACGCCACTTTTTCTGCGAGCTTCAGCATTAATAATGGAGCGGGGGGGGGTACTTTCGCATGGTGCGATTGTTGCTCGAGAATATGGAATTCCGGCGGTGGCTTGTATCCCTATGGCAACGAAACGGATTAAACCTGGACAGATGGTTCGTGTCGACGGAACTTATGGCATCGTGTCGATCTTAAATTCCAATTTAGAAAAGACTGGATAAAGATAAAGGTTTGTTTACAACAATGATCCGAGAGAAGTTTCGAGAACATCTATCGCTGATTACTTATATTCTTATGATTGCATTGGTATTAATGTTTCTTGTGTTTGCTATTCAATGGTATTTGATTCAACAGACTTTAGGTTATGCAATTGAACTCATAAAAGCGGAGTTAATTCAACAATCACCATCGGGCGTTGAGGCATCGGAAATTCAGCAAACGTTCCTTAACGTTCAAGATGCGGTTAAAAGTATTCCATGGAGCGTTATTAGTGGTAAAATTAGCTTGAGTAAAGCTAAAACAGCAGCGGACTATGCAAGAAAATCCAACTCAGATGGTATTTGGACTTCACAGGAGGTTAATACACTTTTAAAAATGACAAACGCAACTGTCGGTATAAAAAGAGGAGTGGGTAGCAAATGAGTGGTTTAGCAAATCCTTATGAAAAGTTTGCTTATGCATACGACCGCATTATGTACAATGTCGATTACCCTCGCTGGGAGGAATACATCAATGACCTATTCCTCCGCTATAATCAGCAACCACAGAAAATGCTGGATCTCGCTTGCGGTACAGGGCAATTGACTATGCTTCTTGCCAAACGAGGCTATGAAATGTGGGGGGTTGATCGGGCCGAAGGAATGTTGAAAATAGCGCGTCAGAAAACGGAACAATTGAATTTACACATTGAATTTCAACAGGGCGATATGCGTGACTTTGATCTCCCACAGAAATTTGACACAATCATTTGTACCTATGACAGTATCAACTATATGGTTAATGAACAGGAGTTTGAGACTGCTTGCCGAAATGTGTCAAATCACCTTGAAAAATCGGGGGTTTTTATTTTTGATGTTACAACCGAGCGAAATATTGTCAAGCATTTTCACTCCCAGACTTTTGCCGAAAATGATCAGGATTATTCCTACATTTGGCAAAATATCTATACCCATGTAGATAAATTATGTCGTACATCACTTACTTTTTTCATACGGGAGGGAGATTTGTTTCGAAGATTTGAGGAGATGCATATTCAACGGATTTTTGAAGTCAACACTATCAAACAAATGTTGCAGAAAACCGGCTATGATTTGGTTAGCGTCTATGATATGTACACATTTAGTAAACCACACCGAAATACTGATCGAATCAATTTTACGGCCAGAAAAGTACGGGAATTATGAGGCTAAAAATTGTAAAATTTGTCACGAAATTCAAGGATGCCTGTATTTGAAGCATCGGGATGTACTCGGTTCGTTAATAGAATTTCATAAGTCCTTTTTTCAAGATTCAAGCGAATTGCGGTACCAGTAAAGCCTGTGTGGTAAAGCGATTTATCCGCAAGAACAACCCAACCAATACCACGAGACGAGTTAAGACCTTTCGTATATACCCTGCTGATTTGGTTGACACTATTTTGATTAAGGACTTTTCCCCCTTTGTCAACTAACATCTGACAGAATTTCCCTAGATCTGATGTGGTTGAGAAAAGACCTGCATTTCCAGAAACACCGCTCAGATAATTCGCATTTTCATCATGTACTTGTCCGATAATTACGCCGTCTCGCCAATCATATCTTTGGTATTTATCTGCTCTCCGACGTTCGAAGCTGTTTGAATCCTCAGTCGCTGCACATCGGTTAACTACATCCTCCGGCGGATTATAAAATGTATCGGTCATTTGCAGTGGATCAAAAATCCACTCTCTCGCTAGTTGATCAAGCTGCATGTCGGTAGCTCTTTCGATGAGCATGCCAAGAAGAATATAGCCGAGACAACTGTAGACAACCTTTTCACCCGTTTCGTAGGCAAGTTCTATCTGGCTTAGATACTCAAGTACTTGATCATTTGATGTGGTATTTAAGTAAACTGCAGTCCACGCCGGATAGCCCGACCGATGTGTTAATAGGTCCAAGATACTTATCTGATTATGTTTTACTCCCGACAGATAGTGTTGTACTGATTCATTAAGATTTACCAGCCCCATCTCAACTAGTTTCATGATTAGTGTACCTATAACAATCGGTTTTGTGAGCGATGCAAGATCAAAGATTGTATCAGTCTCCATCAGCTGGATCTCTGGTTTAATCATCCGGTGTCCGAATGCTTTGTGGTATAATACGTTGCTATCTTCAACTTTAAAGGCAACAGCTCCCGGGAATTTTTTTTCCAGAATTCCTTGGTTAATCAAACTTGATATTTGATGCTCGTCCATATTGCCCCTTCTTTAAAAAGCCATGCTGATTCTATCAGAGTTTAAGGATTTGATCAAATGAGAATCGTGACTGCTGACCAGATGAGATCTATCGATAAACAGACTATCGAGAAAGTCGGTATTCCTGGCATTGTCTTGATGGAAAACGCCGGTCGTGCAGTTGTCCAATCGATATATAGTAATTTTCCCGACGCAAATCGGATCGCAATATTGGTTGGAAAGGGCAACAATGGTGGAGATGGGTTAGTTATCGCTAGACACTTGATGATGTCTAATGCCTCAGTAATTGTTTTCTTGTTTTCTTCGCCGGATCAGTTTCGAGGCGATGCTCAGAAGAACTTGTCCATTGTCCAAAACCTTGAAATTCCTATAAAGGAGATCAATTCGAAGACTAATTTGAAACAGATCAAGACAAGCCTTACAGAAGCGGATCTGATTGTCGATTCCATTTTTGGAATCGGACTATGTGGGGGAGTACACGGACATATTGGTGAAATTATCGAGGTAGTCAACGAAGCGAATACACCCATACTTGCCGTCGATATTCCTTCCGGTCTGAACGCAGATAACGGTCGAGTGGAAGGAGCATGTATTTGTGCCAATATGACTTTCACCATTGGGTTACCCAAACGTGGGTTACTTACCTATCCCGGAGCAGAAATTGCCGGAAATTTAGAAATTATTCCCGCGCATGAAGTCGGCTTCCCCGAAAGCATTATTGAAACTCATGATGTTGCCCTTAACTGGACGCAACACGAAGATGTCGAAAGGTTGCTACCGGATCGTCCCCCTAATTCTCACAAAACCAATTATGGACGCGTCTTTGTCGTGGCTGGATCAACCGGAATGACCGGTGCGGCTGCACTGGCAAGTGAGGCTGTCTTACGTGTCGGTGCAGGATTAGTAACGCTTGGGATTCCAGCCAGCCTTAATCTAGCACTTGAGGTAAAGCTGACTGAAGTCATGACCCTTCCGTTACCAGAAACAGATCAAGGTTCAATTGCCTTAGCTGCTGAATCACAGATTGGAGAGTATGTTGATCGAACTAAGTCTGTACTGGCAATCGGCCCTGGACTCTCTCAACACTCTGAAACAGTTGAACTCGTTAATCGTCTTGTTTCTCAACATGATAAGCCATTGGTTGTTGATGCGGATGGCTTGAACGCGATTACTCAGAAGCCGGATACGCTCAAATTCCTGAGTTCGGGATCAGTCTTAACACCTCATCCTGGTGAAATGTCACGGTTGATAGGTGTACCGATCTCGGAGATTGAGGCCGACAGGGTAAACATTGCCCAACAGTTCGTGCAGGATTATCAACTAGTGCTTGTCCTAAAAGGTGCTCCTTCTATTGTCGCGGGGTATGATGGTCAGGCATGGATCAATTCCACAGGTAACACCGGAATGGCAACTGCCGGATCAGGCGATGTACTGACCGGTATAATCGCGGGGTTAATTGCGCAAGGCATAGACAGTCTTGATGCTGCAGTGCTTGGCGTGTATCTTCATGGCCTTGCTGGCGATTTAGCGTCGAAATCGGTTGGGCAACACGGTATGATCGCAGGCGATCTTTTGGAATATCTTCCTATTGCCATCGAACATTTGAGAGGATAGAATGGAAAAGTTTTGGTACCTGAAGCACATCAACATCTACCAGCAGTTAAACGAGATTGAAATCACCGCCTTAAATCGTGTCTCTCGGGTCTGGAACATCAATCGCTATGAAGAGGTTCAAAGTGGTTCTGATACCGTGTATATTGTTAAATCGGGAAAAGTAAAACTGTGTAAACCACCAGAAGAAAGTGAAACTGACTTGGTTGAAAAGTTAACCATAGCAACTGTCGAAAAGGGAGAAATTTTTGGCGAAGTTCAAATGGATGATGGGCATGAAAATCAGCTGACAGTTGAATCACTTGATATCACTCATCTACAGATGCTATCACGCTATGAGTTTGAATTGCTAATGCGGAAGAATCCAAATCGATGTCTGCAGATCAGAAAATGGATTAGTCGGCGAAAAGTCGAGAACTCGATAGAAAACGTGATTGGTCGTTCTGCTTCGTCACGGTTGGCGACAGTATTGGCTTTTTTGGCGTCGAAATATGGCGTGCGTAGGCCGAAAAGCACCGAAATCAGAATTAGACTTTCCGATGAAAATTTAGCACGGTTGATTGGCATTGATCAACGATTGTGCTATGATTTGCTTGAAGAATTGAAATGGCGTGAAATCATTAAGAGCCGATGGGGGTGGATTAATCTGTTAGATCAATGGCAACTGAAGAAGATCGCCTCAGCTCGGCTGGAAGAAATCGAGCTAACCAAGAAAGAGGAAGAGAGACTTAAAGATGAGGCTGAGCAATTTGAACTTTCTCAGCCCAACGAGACCACTCCGATTAACACTAGCGGTAATCAGTCTTAACATTACCCCAGGTTACGGCAATTTTACCTGTCGAATCAACGGCAAAGTTTTTATCGAAGCCTTTCATTGCATCAGTTAACTCTGCGGTCGTTACTGCCCGGTTAATAATGGCGACCTCATCGATCAGGCCATTCCAGTAGTCGCCTTCTGGCGCATTTGGATGCTTAGTGCCGATAAAAAGCGGACCGGTCGAAGGCATCATTTTGCCAGTGGACTTTTGCTCTGCAGTTTGTTTCCCATCGATATAAAGGGCTGTGGTTTTACCGTTGTATATGCCTGCCACGTGATGCCACTCATTTTCCTTAAACATTGGGCATTGAACTCGTGCTGACACCTGGCCCTGCATCAAAACGGAAAAATCCGCCTTCTCGTAGCAAACGATATTGGTTATCGGACCCTTCAGTTGATTTTTGCAGGAAACGGCGATTGCCGGTTGTGTCACTGACCAGTCCCCAAGCCAAAATACTAATTTGATCGGTTAAGTTTAGCGAATCGCTATTTTCAACTTTAACTCTCTGTTTTTTGTCGGCATTGAACTTGAGAGCCTTGCCGAATTTACCATCAACCCAAGTTGGTCTTTCGATCAATTTACCGTCGTTCCCATTTTCCGACGAATTTTTTAAGGTATTGCCAGATCCCTCATCAAACATCCAGATGGCAACGATGTCTTCCTTGGTAATTTCGGCCTTAGCCTGATTGAAGCTAATGTGAACGACGAAACAGATTAGTAAAACGAAGAAAACTGCCTTTAAAATTTTCATGGTGAAAGAGATCCTCCTGATAACTAAGATTTAATGTGATCTACCGCTTCTTTCCCATTTAGCTGAGAAGAAAGGGAGCAGATTCCTTGCACTTTCAGTCAAGTTATCGAGGTCCCCAACTGCGACGATGATCATTATTGCCAACGCGAAAATCGGCTGCCTTTCCTTCATTAACAATATATTATAGCTCGCTATATTAAAAATTTTATTTTGTTGCTTTTAACTTGTTAAGCATTTTGTTTGACTTAGTCTCTGCAAGATTTTCTAGAGCAGTCAAAGAAATATATATGAATAAATGCAATTTGATCTATGCTAACGCTTGATCAAGATCGTAGATAATATCGGAGACAGCTTCCAAACCGACTGACATACGAATTCGATTATGTCCTCCTTGGCCAATGACGAGCGATTGGGCATCTCCAAGACTCACCCACGGTTTACATAGCTTCACATTCTTTAGAAATCGGTGGTATATGTCGTTATCAATTGTTTCAAAATTAATCATCCCTCCAAAACCATTTGTCATCATCTTAGCAATTTCATGTCCTCGACTCGACGATAATCCCGGGTATGTTACCTGTTTGATTTTTGGATGTGATTCCAAGAACTCTGCGATGGACTGCGCGTTTGAACAATGTAACTGCATTCGAACAGGTAGCGTTTTAATTCCCCGTAAAAGCAGGAAGGCGTTCTGTGGGCTCAGAATTCCACCATAAGCGTTTCGTATATGATCCATCTGATGTCCCATTTCTTCCGTTTTACTGACAATAATTCCGGCAAGGGTGTCGCCATGACCACACAAGTATTTCGTCGCGCTATGTAAGACGATGTCAGCCCCCATGTCGAGAGGTCGTAAGAGATACGGAGTCAGAAAAGTATTATCAACCACAACAATCCCTCCTGAAGCTTGACCGATTTCAATCGCTGATTTCACGTCAATGACATCAAGTGTAGGATTAGCAAAAGGTTCAAAGTAAACGACTTTGGTCTTTGTCTTAACCGCCTCTCTGAGTTGATCGAGATCTGTCATATCCACGTAGACAACTTCTACGCCAAATTTAGAAAGATAAGTATTTAGAATCTCTTTAGTCCAAACATAAACAGTGTGATGACAAACAATTCGACTACCTGCTTCTAGCAAATTTGTAAGTACTTGGCTAATGGCTGATGTTCCACTGGCAGTTGCTGTGCCCCAAGCCCCCCGTGCAAGCGTCTTGACGCGAATCTCAAAAGCGTCTATGGTAGGATTCCCTGATCTGAGATATTGTCCATCAACAGTAGCTGCTTGGTAAATTGGCGTAGCCGACATGTTTTTGGATTCTCCAGCGTGTATTGCATCCGTGGAAAATTCACGATTAAAAGGTGAATCATAGATGGTTTTCGTCTGATGGCTTTGTTCTTTCATCATTGTTTCCTTTATGCTACAATCCTAGCCGAAATAGGATTGGCTATGACTTTGAGAATTTGAATGGTTCTAAAGAAGATTCTCTTTATTGCAATTGGTGGAGGTCTAGGTGCAAATGCACGATATTGGCTCGGTGTTTTAGTCAAAAACTATCTGGGCGATGAATTTCCCTATGCGACTTTTCTTGTTAATATCACTGGTTCTTTTCTGCTTGGTATGTTTTTGACTTTGATTAGCACACGTTACCCGAGTGCTAATCAAAGTTATCAATGGGCAATATCAATCGGTTTTCTGGGATCCTACACCACATTTTCTACATTTAAGTATGAAACTATGATGTTGGCTGAGACTGGGGACTACTTAGGAGCATTGATGAATACTGGGTTAAGTATATTCGTCGGACTAATTGCAGTCTGGCTGGGAATACGTATTTTTTCTATTCTATAATGTTTGAATTGAGCGGAATAAGATCTGCGTAGATGTCAATATCGTACGAATCTCCATTACGACCATCACTCCAAGCAATAAGCACCATGTTGTCAATCATAATAGCATCTGGTGTCATCTGTCCACCGTCAGCGAGACAGATTGGCATTCCATTTAGTGCCCAAAGTGACCTACCGTTTTTATCTATTCGTTGAGCATAGATTGCAGATGTTGCTTCGTTACCATAATCACCACGATAATCGAGCCAGTATATAATTGTGCCATTCGATTTATCTCGAATCAGCTTGGGTTGACGTTGTTCGCCTTCTGCTGTACAAATCGGCAGGCCGTTTATTTCCCACATCGGTTCGCCATCACCATTGATCCATTGCGCGTAAATATCAGAAAAAACGTCCCGATCATCCCACCAAGTGACAACGATACCGCTAATACCCTGATTTACTTGCGCGATAAACGGTTGTTGTTGATTTTCTGGTTGATTGCAAATGACGATGCCATCAGGATTCCACAACCGTTGACCATTAGCGTTTATTCGCTGAGCATACAGATCTGACGTAGTGAAAATAGCAGGATCGTCGCGGTAATCTGACCACACCACGAAGGCTCCACCAGATCCATCGGAGATTGCCAATGGCCCTCCCTGATTTCCGTTTGCTTCACAAACAGTAATACCGCGATCCGGCCAGAGTTTTCGTCCCTCCGCACTAATTCGTTGCGAAAAAACTCTCCACTCTGGTGTACTAATATCCCACCAAGCAAAAATTGCACCGCCTGTCTGATCGGTTGTCAGAGACGGATCGTATTGATCCCCTTTACCATCATAGATGGCAACGCCATCCTTCCTCCAAATTGTTTCACCTTTCCCGTTAATCCGTTGAGCAAAAAGATCTTGCCTACTGTTTCGCCAATCTTCCCACACCACAATCACTCCATCTTCACCATCCGCTATGGCTCTGGGATCGTCTTGACTAGCCAAATTCTGACAAAGAGGGACGCCATTTTTATCCCATAATTCTGTGCCATTTACGTCGATTCGCTGAGCATATAAATCCGGGTTACCATTGCGTGAATCTCTCCAGACAATAATTGCACCATCGTTGTTCAAGACCGGAATGAGAATTGGCCATCCTTGGGACCCAGGCAGTTGACAGATGGCGATTCCATCCTCTTTCCATAAAGCTTTACCACTAGCATCAATCCGTTGAATGAAAACATCGCGATTTCCGTTTCGTGCATCCATCCAGGCGATTATGGCACCTCTATGACCGTCACTAACCAAATCAGGAAACAGCTGTTCATTTGATGCTGTACAAAGAGGTAAATTTGAATATTGTGCGATACACCGCTCTCCAGATAAGAATAACGTACTAACAAACCATAATAACGCGTAGACAGGTATTCTATTCATGTGGTGTATTACCTTCCAATCGATTAATGATAGCGTCAACATCATAGACGCATCCACCCCATGTTCCACCGCTTACGCCCTGTAGTACGGCCCAAAGCCTAGTATCATCAGGCAACATGGGATCTGTTTGCAGATCTGGCCGTGGAGCTCTCTCCTGTAAAAGCTTTGCTCCATTTTCAACCCCAAATATTTTATTATCATGACCAACTAGATTAATGCTACCTTCAAGTTGGTTGCGATCGACAATAATTTGGATAATGTCTCCGTCTATTACTTTTCCGATTGGTCCTCCCGCTAATGCCTCAGGTCCGATATGACCGATGCAAGCCCCGGTGGATACACCTGAAAATCGTGCATCGGTAATTAAGGCAATGTTCTTGCCGTAGGGTAAATGCTTCAACGCAGATGTAATCTGATAAACTTCTTCCATCCCCGTTCCCATCGGTCCACGACATACTAATACCATCACTTCACCTGGTTTGATTTTCCGTTTCTTGATTGCAATGATAGCCTCTTTTTCTGTGACAAAAACGCGAGCGGTTCCAGTCATTCGATAGGTACCATCTTCATCAACCACACTTGGATCAATAGCTGTGCTCTTTATGACAGATCCCTCAGGTGCGAGGTTACCACGTGGAAAAGTAATGGTACTAGTCAGTCCACGCTGTTTGGCTGCATCAGGACTCATGATCACGTCGTCTGGGTCAATTCCGTCTTTCTCAAACAGCAAATCCCTTAGCCGCTGGCGGCGTTCCGATTTGAGCCACCAATTCAAGTTGCGTGCAAGCGTTTCACCAGTTGCCGTCATTACTTCTTCATCAAGAACATTTAATTCGCGTAAACGCAACATCACCTCCGGTACACCGCCAGCTAAGAAAACCTGAACAGTGGGGTGACCAATTGGTCCATTTGGTAGGACATCAACGATACGCGGTACCTGTTGGTTAATTTCAATCCAATCCTCAATTCTTGGCCGATCAAGTTTGGCAGCGTGTGCAATAGCCGGAATGTGAAGTAACAAATTAGTTGATCCGCCAAAAGCTGCGTGTATGATCATAGCGTTTCGAATAGCGGTGTCTGTAATGATGGCACTTATTTTTGTTCGCTGTCCTTCTAGATGGATTAACGCCTGTGCAGACCGAGTTGCCATGTCAACCCAAATATGTTGTCCCGAAGGTGCTAATGCTGCATGTGGTAAGGTTATTCCCAAACCTTCTGCCACCACCTGTGCGGTTGCAGCTGTTCCCAAAAACTGACACCCACCTCCTGGACTTGCACAAGCTTTGCATCCTAGATCAGCTGCATCCTGCAGCGAAATTTCGCCATGGGCAAAGCGTGCACCGATCGTTTGGATCTTGCCGGCATCCTCGCCTTCACGCGGTGGTAGTGTTACGCCGCCAGGAATGATCAATCCTGGGAGGTCAGATACTCCAGCAAGGGCAATCATCATTGCCGGTAATCCCTTGTCACAGGTGGCTATGCCAATAACGCCTCGACGGGTTGGTAATGATCTGATCTGGCGGCGAAAGACAACTGCCGCATCGTTCCTAAACGCTAGGCTGTCCATCATGCCGGCCGTGCCTTGTGTTCGTCCGTCGCAAGGATCTGAGCAATATGACGAAAACGGGATTGCTCCAAGTCTTTTGATTTCGACAGCTGCGGCTTTGACAAGTGAGCCTATTTCCCAATGTCCTGTATGAAACCCTAGTGCAACAGGGTTTCCATCTTCTGCACGCAGTCCCCCTTGCGTACTCACAATCAAAAACTGCTTTTGGTTTAACTCCGCAGGATTCCATCCCATTCCAGCATTCTGACTCATAGCAAAGATATCACCACTTGGAGCGTTTAGTAACATTTCCTCGGTCAGCGGCAACGAGCCTTCAGGGCCATCAGAGTTCGTTTCTAAGTCGAAGATTTCTGGGTCATTACTATCAACAATTTCTTTGGAATTTATTTGTGGTTTATCCATTATCCTATGCTTAAACTTAATGTGGGTTCGATATAATGGAGCAGGAACTTTTTCTATAATACTGTGAATCAATCAGTTGAAAAACAAGGATACGTTCCAATATCTATTATACCACTCTTCTGCTAGATTGACGACTTTTGCCAAGGCTCAACCGTTTTTGATCTCTAATGGCAACAGAATGCGGCGCAGAAGAATTACACTGGTACTGAGTGAAGTCATGACCATTACCGTCCAGTTTCATCGTTTTGACTATTGTACCTTCAGGCATTGTTGTACCAGCACGTTTGCCGGTATCTACGCTGGGCATTCTCTCTACTAGTCAGCTACAAGCGGTTTGTGAAAATAGGGGAGTTGTACTAGGATTTCGCTTGTCGACTCCATACCGATCGCCATCTGCCGAAATCGAAGAATTCCCTGCCATCGCGTCTTGGCTAAGACGGCTAAATGGGGGAAGAACTCCGCTGGTTGGTTCTACGGTTAACTCCATCTGATCGTCAATGATGAAGGCCAATTGCTGGCGGACTGACAGCTGTCGATGTCGATGATAGAAACTCTAGTACCAAAGATGGTCAAAGGCTTCTTTGGAGAACTTTTTGCAGATAAGGGCTATATCTCACGGAAGCTATTTGGTTTTCTATTGGCTGCGAAAACAAGGTGAAGCGGAACATGGAAAATCAGCTACTGTCATTTTGGAACAAGTTTCTGCTAGGTAAATGAACCATTATTGGAACCATTGGCGACCAGTAAAAAAACATCTGTCAAATTAAGCATACCAGACATGGCAGCTGGATTAACTTTATTGGTCAGTGCCATTTTAGTGTCGATTTCCTACTCTTACCAAGATGAAGAAAACCTCATTGAATCCCTGGGTCAAGGTCTTGGCTGATTTAATGGCGGGTGCCATTTAGTCCTTTGTGCCGAACTCACGTTCAACTGAACATTGCTGACTTCAAGGTTAGAAATCGGAGCAGAAATATTACTTTAGTACAACCATCTTTCGGGTTGCCGTGAAGTGATCTGTCTGTATCGTATAAAAGTAGGTGCCGGATGCAATGGCTTCGTTTTGGTTGGATCGCCCATTCCAATAACACGCTAGGCCTTTGGTGATATAAGAACCGGAACGCGTCGCTCCGAGATCCAGTGTGCGGATTAAATTCCCAGATTGGCTGAATATTTGGATTGTAACGTTTGTATCTCTGGCAATCTCGAAAGGAATCCATGTTTCTGGGTTAAACGGATTTGGGTAATTCGGCAATAGTCGGTTCTGTTTAATTTTTGACCACTGAGTAAATACGTTCCTCGTTAGAGCTGTACCTCGGCTCAAATTCATGTCCCAGATAATCATTGTTCCGTCACCTGAACCGGATGCCAACTTTTGACCATCTGGCGAAAACAGCAATGAGTATACTGGAAGTTTGTGTCCCCTTAAATCAACAACAGTCTGCTGATCCTCGATCGACCAAATCTTAATAGATTGCCATGATCCTGTGGCGATAAACTCGCCATGAGGCGAATATGCTAAGGAAACAATGTCGTCTGGAAACCTGGCTATTTCAACCTGCTTTAGAACCGACCATAGCCTTGCACCTCCTAGTCCCCAACTGGCAGCATCACCAGTGGCGAGAACCTGACCATCCGGTGAAAAAGCGACGGCGTTTGCGTCACCAACATACCCACCAAATGTTGTGATTAAGGCCTGATTCGGCACTGACCACAATTTGACCTCTCCACCAGCTAATATATTATTTGAGGCAGCTGAACCTGCTGAGGCAAGAATTTTGCCGTCCGGCGAAAAGGCGAGTGCGTTAATTTCATCCTTATGGCCTATTAAAGTTCCAATCTTCGTTTGGTCAACAACCGACCAGGTGGTAATTTCTCCCGGATTGCCTGAAATCCCAGCTGCTACTGCTACTATTTGGCCATCTGGTGAAAATACCAGTGAATCAACAACACCCGTATGCCCCTCCAATTTAGCAACGACTTTCATACTTTCAGTAGACCACAGATGCAACTGATCAGGTCCTTTCGTGTAGCTGACTGCCGAGGCAAGTGTTCGACCATCTGGCGAAAAGGCTGCTGCAAAAACAATACCATCATGTGTTAAAAACCCGATTGGAGCCTTTTTGGTGACTGACCATAGCATAACCTTGTTAGTTCCCCAGAAATTCATTGGAACAGAAGCAAGCATTTGACCATCAGCAGAGAAAGTAACTGAATGCATCCAGTCATTGAATTCCCAAGAATCCAATTCGACATTGTCGGCAATCGACCAGAGTTTCACCGACTGATCACTAGAAGCTGAAAACAACGTCAATCCATTTGGTGCGAGAATGCATGTGTTAACAGCGTCCGTATGAATCGGTAGGCTAGTAATTACAGCCTTATCAGTGACTGACCAAAACTTTAATTCTCCCAACAAACTCCCACCTGAAACAAGGACCCTACCATTTGATGAAAATGTGATAGTCTTGACGCCAAATTGATGCCCCTTCAAAGTAGCAAAAACGCCTTTGTCTTTCACAGACCAGAATTTTATCTCACCTGCTTCTAAAAGATTACCAGCGTCGGCAGAAGCTAATAGCAGTCCATCTGGTGAGAATGTCACGGCATTCACAATACCTTTGTGGCCGACTAGAGAAGCGATTTCTTTTTGATCTGCAACTGACCATAATTTGACTTCGCCGGGGACAAGATAATCGCCGCCGCCGGATGCCAAGAGTTTGCCATCCGGCGAAAACTCAATCGATTTCATCATCGCCGGATGACCTTTTAAAGATCCAATTTCGGATTTATTGGCAACCAGCCAAAACTTTATTTCTCCAGGTTTGACAATCGCAGCATCAGCGTAGGATGCGGCAGATGCCAGCATTTTTCCATCTGGGGAGAAGGCGACGGTGTTGACTCCAGCCTTATGACCTTTTAGAGTTGCAATTTCAATTCGCTTGGTAACTGACCAGAGTTTCACTGTTTGATCAAACTGATGCGGATGCCAATATTTTTCCGTTCGGTGAGAAGGTGACTGATTCCACGGAATTAGTGTGGCCGATCAGTAGATCTACGGTATGATACGTTTTTGCATCGTAGAGCCAGATCCCAATTGCTGTTGCAACGGCGATGAGGTCGCCATTTGGTGAGACAGCGATAGCTTTGTCGCTGACGCCAATTGAACCTTTGCCTAGTCGCGTAATTGCATATTTGGGAAGCTTATAAGTTGGACAATTAATCTGAGCAATGATAACGCTAGGGAGAAAAAGACAGGAGATCCAAATAATGATATTTATGGATTTGGAGAGCATCGGTTTAATGACTAACTATTTAAATCATAATATTAAGGTAATCCAATATTCTGTGTGGCCACACGAAATGTTAGAATTCCAAGTTAAAAAAAGAAGTGGACTGACGTAACCACATGTGCCCAAGTCTTTGAGTATTGAGTTGACATACTCCACCTTGGCGGGCCTTTTTTTGACGGGATTCGAGGAAGTCCCAATACATTTCGTTTCGAAAGCTGATACCCAATGGTTGCGACAATTGGTGATAATAGCGATCCATAGGTAGCGCCATATACGACTTCTCTCCCTTCGTTATGGCGATTGCGGGTGGCAAGGAGTGCTCCAATGAATGGTGGAATAAGTGCTCCTGCGGTAGTGTTAGCATGAGATCCTCCGCCATATCCCCAAAACTCGCCAATCCAATGAACCTGCGAGGATCCTCCCAAAATCAGACCAACGCCAGTACAAATTGGAATTGTCATTTCATCATTTCGTATCCCTGCCAGACTTGTACCTAGATAAGCCAATGTTCCTATAACAGCGCCATTAAAATAACCGCTAAAGGCTTGGAGCGTCATCTCCGGCCAGCCCTCAATCCGTTTTCTCCTCTCCTCTTCCATAGGTAATGCCCAGCGAGCAACTTCTAGATTTACTTTTGCCCGAACATGCTTTGGATTGATAGATATCGCTTTTTCAAACGATTCAACTGCGCTCTGCATCTGTTCTAACTCGTAATATGCTTCGCCCATAAAATTATAAGCATCCGCATGATTCGGGCTCAGCTGAACCGTGATTTTAAAAGCCTCGATAGCTCGTTCAAAATCACGGTTTTTCAGGAACTCTTGTCCCTGCTGGTAGTTGTTATTTGTTTCTGCGTTCTTGTCTGCTCTGTTCTTATTTTTAGGCGCAGCTGCTATTGGCGAAAGCAGAATAAAACAATAGAAGAAACATATAAGACTGACGTGTGCATGAAACTTTATATATCTCACCTTCACCACCATTTCTATGGTCCTCAGAAGCGAGAAAACGATATGATTGGGAGGATTATACTATAAAGCAGTTAAAGGAGGGAATGATGCGTCGTTATGTGTCCTATTCGATAACAAAGAAACTGTCATTTAGTAATATATTTTTTCGACTATGTAATTTCTTGGGTTTACGGTACTACCATTGACATAAACACCATAGTGAAGATGAGTCCCTGTAGTTGATCCACTACTTCCGACATAACCAATTACTTCACCCCGTGCAACTTTTTTGCCTCTTCGGATTCCCGTAGCAAATTTCTGCAGATGACCATAGATGGTTTCCATTTGTGTTGCTGGGTGTTTAATCCGAATTGTATTCCCAAGACCAGATCTGCTCCTTTGTACCTTAGTGATGACACCGTGCGCCGCAGAAATGATCGGAGTTCCACGTCGTGTTGCAATATCCAATCCACTGTGAAAGTGCCGACTTTTGGTGATTGGATGGATACGGTAACCAAAACCGGAGGAATACCAGTAAGATTTCTTAGTTAGATTGGGCAAACGAAGCGGTAAAATAAATGGCATTTCTTCCAATTCGTTGAGACTACCTAAGACAGCGTCATATACTTTTCGGACTTCTTCTTTCAATTTGGGTATGACCTCAGGTGTTTCTGATATGGGCTGAGGAACACTGGAATCCGGCGTTGCGTCTTGAGATCCTGCATCTAATGCATCGGGATCTGGACTAAACGGATCTTGATCTTCTTGTCCATCTTCGACGATGCTACTACCTCCTTGGCCCAGAATCCCTTTATTTTCAAGACCTAATACATGCTTAACTGTTTTTACCATACCACGAACTTCATCCCACTTCGTTTCGTGAAATCTAATCTGCGTTTCCTGGTCTTGAATTTTGTTGTTCAACCTCTCGATAGTTAACCCTTGAATTTTCTTTTCTTGATGAGATGAAGCAAGTCTTGATCCCGCATTTACCGTCAGATAGATAGATGCTCCTAGCACAACTAGAATCAGGAAACCGATAGAACAAAAGGATAGCAACATTGCACGGCTAACTGAATGCTGACGTACAGGGCCGCCAGACGGCGACATAACCACAACCGTGTAAAAATCTTTCAAGATATCCGCTCCTGAGATGTATGAATCTCAGTAAAACATGCCTTTCGACAACAGAGTTAAGAAGAAAAACTCCCCAGATATTCGACTGAACCGAAGTATAGCATAAACGGAAATACGTTGCAAAGGTTTTGTGAGCAAGCCAAGAGCTATTCTTCAACTTCGATCAGATCAAACATTTTGTTGACTGAAACGACCTTTGGCCATGAGTTCGTTACAACGAATGATACGTCCAAAGTACACTATGTCTTCAATGCGATACTTCTTACAAGTTGTATACAGCAAACAAAATTTTTTATGATTTAACATTAGGTCTTCCTAAATATTGCCGTCTCACAAAATCAGGGTCAGAGATATTTAGCTATGTTCGATGTAATCTCTCATTTTAATCTGACAGTGACGGCGTCGGCTGGATTCGATTTTCGTTTCGCCTTGATTTTAAAGTCAGGTATTTGCTAAACTGATAACATAATCTTAAATGAATGAGCGTGAGTCAATGGTGTGGCGGATATCTGTGTGGAATGTGGCTCAATGGCTGGTTTATTCAATCAAAGATTATCATTTCACAATTTTGGAGACTTAGGAAGCTAAAATCAAGCATGGCCAAATACAGAGTTGGTATTGTTGGTTGTGGAGGTATTGCCCACTTCCACGGCAAAAATTACAATCGATTTGATGAATTTGAAATTGTCTCAGTGGCGGATATTAATCGGGAATCGGTAGATCAATATGCAGAAGAATTCTCCGTCTCTGGCAAATACACAAACTACTTGGATATGTTTGAGGAGGAAGATCTGGATGTTGTTAGTGTGTGTACTTGGCAGGGAACGCATGCGGAAATTACGATTGCAGCTGCTGACAGCGGAGTGAAAGGAATTCTGTGTGAAAAACCGATGGCCATCAACTTAGGCGAAGCTGATGCAATGATTGAAGCCTGCGACCAAAGTGGTGTCAAATTGGTGGTTGGACATCAGCGAAGATTTGAAGCAATATACACCGAAGCGCAAAAGCTCATTGCAGATGGTATTATCGGTCAACCAATTATTGTCACCCGTCGTGTAGGAAGCGGTTTATTAAATTGGGGAACGCATGTGATAGATTTAACACGGCAAATTCTTGGGGATCCGGAGACTAAATGGGTGATTGGGCAGGTTGAACGCAAAACTGATCGCTACGAGCGCCGTTGTGAAATTGAGGACCTCTGTGCCGGAATCATCTGCTTTGAAAATGATACCCGTTTTGTACTTGAAATCGATATGCCTCCACCACACGTAAACAACATCTTCGTGCATGGTAGTGATGGGATCCTAACTTCTGAAGATGGGAAACTCAAGGTTCTCAACGGTAAAGAGGGATGGCAGACAATCAATCCTGCTTCAGACGGTGAAGACCAATGGTCAGAGTTTCTGGCTTGGCTTGATGGACGTGTTGAAACTCATCGTTGTAACGGCAAACAGGCAAGCTATACTATCGAAATCATGATGGCAATATATGAGTCGGTCCGAACCAAAGGGCTTGTTGAGATGCCCCTAAAGACCAAAGAATCACCACTCATTATGATGATTTCGGCCGGAACATTACCAGTTGAAAAATCAGGTAAATACGACATTCGAGTACCTTTTTGAGGTAAGAAACCAACTTAATCAATGGTTGTTGACACGTGGGAAAAAAAATAAAAGAAACTGATGTAAGTAAGTCTTCATCTTCAATTGAAATCATACAAATATGTCCCGGTTCTTACCTGTTAAAGGTTGCAGAAGCGGATATTGCTTGGGTGTTTAATCCCTGGCCTGATATTAGCAAATACCTTATCCGTAAACAGCTTGATTTTAATGGGGTTGTCTGTCCAGATTCACGAGTGCAAAATGGGGTTAGCTGCAACCTGATAGAGTTCCCGCTTCTCCATGCCATGTTTGTACAGGGAATGATTTTTCGCGGTGAAAAGCCAACCTTGGTTGGCACAGAAAAACAAATTCGTCTTGGTAAAGAGAGTTTTAAACGCGGTCTTTATGGTTTTTATGATGTTTCTGAGATGGAAAATTGCGATTTGTCTCAAACCGAGATGGAAAATTTGATGCGGGAAATTGAGAGTCTGGCAGTGGGTGGCATCAAAGAAATGGATGAGTTGATGGATTTCGTGCCTCTTATCCCTCTGGAAGAAACGCCATCGCCCAAAACAGCAACAAATTACAATGGTGTCCGAATTTGGAAAGAAGCTATTAACGTCTATGGGGTTGAGTATAAAGAAGAATCTGCTAAGATTGATTGCAATCTCGCTTCAGGGGAAAGTTATATTCCTCCGCTTGATATTGATACCAAGAATATACCATATGCATCTTTCCAGATCATTGACACCGGTGAGGAAGATGGATTTTCACCAAAGAGTTGTTTGCATACTATCATCCAATGGCGTAACAAAATCATCTGTATAGATCTACCGATGAACTCCTCATACCTCTTGGATAAAGTAAGTCTATCAAAAAACGAGATAGACGCGGTCATATTTACCCACAACCATGATGATCATATAGGTGACATATCCATCCTGCTCCAGATGGATAAGAAAGTTACAGTCCTTTGTCCCAAGATTATCTGGAAGTCAATTCTATTGAAAGCATCAAATATGCTTGATATGAGCATTGAGGATCTAAGCACCTATTTCGATTATCGCCCCATTCTATACGGCGAAGAATATGATTACGTAGGACTGCGCATTTTAGCTCATCCATCACTTCATCCTGTGCCGTGCGCCATCTATCGTATTCGTGGAATCGTGGATCAAGAATGGAAGGTTTACGGTCACATGAGCGATATCCTAAACTTTAAAAGGTGCGGAAAACTGCTTGAAGACGGAAGTATCACGCAGGAACGTTATCAAGCATATCGCGATTTTGTCCTTGACTCGGCACAAGTAAAGAAAATTGATGTTGGTGCTAGGACTGGGACAGAAGACGTTGCCGTTCATGGGGCTTGGAGAGATTTTTTGGATGATACCTCGGAGCATATTGTACTTGCCCATATCAATCGAGAACATTTAGAGGAAGAGGCTACAGTTCTCGTTGGGCAGGTTGCCTTTGCCGGATCAGCTAGGAACCTGAGTGGCAATAAGACGAGCAGCCTGCGCACAACTCATGATATATCCCGTCAACGATCGATCAATTTTCTTCGTGATTATATGTATAATTTGCTTGAAGATAGTTTTTTTGCCGATTCAATTCGAGAAGAGCAGTTGCAGGCGTACATCGAAATTCTAGCTGATAACGAGATTCGGTCGATTCAACCCCAAACCCCATTTCTGAAAAGGGGTGAAAAATCTGACTTTGCCTGTATGTTAATCAGCGGCTCAGCTAGTGTCTGGATAGAGGAGAACGGTAGTTTAAGGCAAGTAACTGTAGCTGGGGCAGGTGATCTTATTGGTGACATCGGTGTACTTGAGGTTAAACCTAGGAATGCTAACGTAAGGTCCGAAAATTATGTTCATGCGCTTCAAATCCCAGCCACCCTTTTTCGAGAGGTTGCTGTTCTGTTTGAGATTTATAACCCAAATGGTGGCGGAGTATTGCAGCGAATATGGCAGAACCGGCCGATTATCCAGGCTTCAGCTATCTTTGGTCAAAACGTTCCATTCCGTTTTCAAAATAAAGTTGCGCAGTATGCAACCAAAGTTTCTTTAGATCAAGGCCAGTGTTTCTTCCCAGATAATGATGGCACGAAATCAATCTATCTGGGGAAATCGCCGGAACACTTCTCACTCAGGTTCAACGATCACGAGGTCTCTGATATCATCGAACCAATCTTTGGTGAAAACAACTTACTCACTCACGGAGTTATCGAATACCAAGTTGTGGCAAACCGAAAAACAACCGTTCTTAAAGTTGAACTGGGATCTAACCTAGACTGGATAATGGATGTGCCCTTATTCAAATTACGTTTGACAGAGTTAGCTAGTCGGCGTAAAATTGAGTTGGAACGCACCGTACGCCCCAGATGAAAGTAGTTAATCAATTTTCTTCAGCATTTACTATCGTTTGTCCCGCTACCGATAGTGCACGCGCACCGATGCCAAGCACGGCCAGAAACCCTTCAGAATCAACGTGGTTGAAATCCCCAATTGCTTCCATTGAAGCGGTTTTCTCCGAATAAAGTGAGTGAGGGCTTCCTGTTGCTGAATGAAATGAAACGTTGCCCTTATAAAGCGAGACGGTAATTTCCCCGGATGCCAGCTTTGTAAACGGTTCGATTGATCCAAGTAGTGATTGCGTCACTGGGGCGAACCAATAACCTTCATAAACCTGTTCTGCGATTTGCTTTGATACCTGATCAAAGACACGCCTTGCACGCCGATCAAGTACCAATTGTAGCAGATATTCGTAACACTTGCCAATCAGTTCCATCCCAGGCGATTCGTAGACACCTCGGCTCTTTATGCCGACAAAACGGTTCTCTACCACATGAGTTCCAATTCCTACTGCGTTGCGTCCCCCAATACGATTCGCCTGATCTATAGCAGCCAGTGGTGTTACTGGGCTTCCGTTGACCTCTATAGGAATCCCCTGGTCAAAAGAAACGGTAAAATATTCAACATCCTCAGGAGCATCCTGCGGATGAAATCCCATACCTGGGGTAATAAAACTTGCTGGCGTTTCGAGCGATTCTAATCGACCTGCCTCATGTGTCAAGCCGAGTAGATTGGCATCAGTTGAATAAGGTTTTTCATGTGTGGCGGTTATTGGTAGACCATTCTGTTGACAAAAGTTGATCATTTCTCTGCGTCCGCCGAAGCGATCAAGGAATTTTTGATCGCGCCATGGTGCGTATACCTGAATGTTTGGGTTAAGCATATTGGTGGCTAGTTGAAAACGTACCTGATCGTTACCTCGTCCTGTTGATCCATGAGATAGGATGTTAATTTGGCGTTTCCGCAACTCAGGCAAAATTGCTTGAACCGTGATGTGTCGGGCTATTCCAGTCGTGTTCCAGTACCCACCTTCATATTTCGACTGTGTTTGGATTAGTTTGAGTCCTGCTTCGGCAAGCGCATCTTTAGCATCGACAATAACTGCTTCATCTGCGCCTGATGCAAGCATTCGGTGGCGAACATCGTTTATGTCCTTTTCATCTGGTTGGGCTAAATCGGCACTGAAACAAACAACTTTGACCCCATTATTGACCAACCACCGCGTCATCGTGCAACTGTCAAGCCCTCCTGAAACGGCAGCGCCAATTGTCTTCCCCTTCAGCTGATCAATGTTCAAAATGATTATTCCTTTCCGGCAGATAAAGATCTGGATCTTTAGGTGATTCTAAACTTAGGCGTGGTTTCTGGTAGATAGAAAATAACTGTTCTCAGAGTAGAATGCGACGATGGGCGATTTTATCGCTAATATTTGGACTTGTCAAGAGGAAACAAGGACAAGATTCTTTAATACTTGCAGGCACAGTTAGCGTGTGTTAAAATAAAAAAATGTATACTTTGAATTGATTATGAGCTGTTTTCCTCAAGGAATAATTAGTGGAAGGGAGTGTGCTGGTACTAAACGCCAGTTATGAACCGATTAACATCTGCAACTTGAAGTGAGCAATGAGGATATTAGTGGAAGGGAGTGTGCTGGTACTAAACGCCAGTTATGAACCGATTAACATCTGCAACTTGAAGCGAGCGATGAAGATGATAGTCAAAGGTGTTGCTCGTGCTGAAGAAACGTCGGATCGGCAGATTCGATCGGTTGCTACGGTGATTCAAGTTCCTCTTGTCATTCGGCTCGTTCGATATGTAAGGATCCCTCACATTATGGTGAAATTCTCACGACGAAATGTTTTCATGCGTGATCAGTATGCCTGCCAATATACAGGTGAGGTTTATCCAAAGCATTTGCTGACTATCGACCATGTTATCCCGCGATCTCGAGGTGGCATGACAACGTGGGGTAATGTAGTAACTGCGTGCAGCAAATGCAATACCAAAAAGGGTAACAGGACACCTGGCGAAGCGAATATGATGCTCATCCGTAAACCGAAGTCTCCAACAATCATTACCTACATGCACATGAGCTACCAATTTCGTCATGATCCGTCTTGGAAAAAATACCTCTACCTTAACTAAGTCAGTTCCAGCCTTTATCTTCGTAGTTCTCGGAATTAACATTTCATCTTTCTTTCCACTTTCGTGTAGCTATACACCTCCAAAAAACTATTACATTGAATTTGCTCTGATGGAAGAATGGGGTGAACATAACCGGCAACAAAGTAATCGGAAAATAGGTGATGTCGTTGTTCATCCAGAGAAATCGGAGCCGCGCGCTATTGCTTTTGAGGTAGGTCATCCCCCCCAGGGGTTTATCGGATTCATACCTGTTGCAGAAGAATCTCAGATTATTTCCGAAGCGCCTCCTCCGGTAAAAAAACCAAAAGTTGCCATCGCGATTCAAGATAAAGCACTGGAGACGGTTTTTCGCCAGGAACAGATCAATATGGTTCACTACCGGGCAAAAAACGGTCGGCTTAAAGAGAAAGCAAACGTGGTTCAGATTAATTTCGTGCCAGCATCTTTCTCAGATCGCGCAATTTATGCAGAATTTTTAATGATTACTGCTATAGTCCACGGAGTGCAACTTGAACAAGATACAGTTGACGTTGTCAAGTGTGTGGCCGAAGACGATGATGGATCACCGATCATGAGTTTGGAAGGTAATATTTCGACCTATCTCAAGTATCGGGAAGCGGAGATAGGGAAGAAAGAATGGGAAAACCAATTGCAGATTGTTAAGTATTGAAATGAGGCATCATCCAGAAAAACTCAGGTACAATTGGGAATTTCAAAACGGTTACCAAAATGGCAGAAAATGTTGGAACCGTTTTTTTGTGATCTATGTTTTACCAAACAGATTCAATTCAGTTAGGCTTGGTATCACTGTAAGTAAAAGGACTGGTGGGAGCGTTCAGCGAAATCGAATTAAACGTTTGGTTCGTGAATCATTCCGGTTTATCAAGTGCAAACTGAAGAGAGGTTATGATATTATTGTTATTGGGCGGAAACCGGCGATTCAACTTAAGTGTCAACAAGCACAGTCAGAACTCACATATCTTTTCCGCAGAGCAAGACTTTTTATAAAATGAGATCCGTAAAGTTTATACCAATTATACCCATTAAACTCTATCAAATCCTGATTTCGCCTCTTTTCCCCCCAGTTTGTCGGTTTTGTCCAACATGCTCGCAATATGCAATTCAGGCTTTTGCTAAGTACGGCATTTTTAAAGGAGGATGGATCTCACTGAAAAGGCTATGTAGATGTCATCCATACCATCGGGGCGGCTACGACCCTTTGGTATGATCCTCCGTAGTATCCCTTTTCCCTCATACATCGAATCCACGATATTTTAAGGACCTAATAAATTAAATGGAAAAGAACCATATTTTATTTTTTGTCATATCAGCCTTCATCATGATTGTGTATTATTTTTTTATTGCCCCTATTATTCTTCCCAATCAGCAAGAGAAAAGAAAACAAGCGGAAAGAAAAACTGTAGTTGATAAGTCGTCATCAACACCTAAAATGACAAATGAGGAATTCAAGTCACCTGATGATATAGTAACGGAAGGTGAAAAAGTGTCATCAACCCATACAGAAAAGAGTCTAGGACTAGCAGCTAGCAAGAGTGCCACAATTGGAGTAGAGACAGAAAAGTATAAAATCCGTTTGGCGACAACCTTAGCAGTTCCATTAGAATGGTCACTCAAGGATTATCCCGATCGATCAAAAGACCAGCAAGAACCGTTGAACTTGATACCCCGAACAACCGTTACATGCCTTTCAATCCAGCCTCTCGATAACAATATGAAGTTAGACTGGATTGAGTCAAATTGGGCTGTCAAGGGCGATTTCTCTGACATAAAGCTAACCCCCAGAAATTCAAAGCAAAGCTTAACTTTCTACAGGGACGTTGGTGACGTCTTAAGAGTTTTTAAGAAATTCACTTTTTATTACGATAGATATTTTGTCGATCTAGATCTAAGTTTTGAAAACCTTTCAGATAATGTGCTGACAACTCCACTAGATGAAAGTGGTTATGAGCTCAAGTGGGGGCCCGGCATCAGCGCAGATTTATTGCCGCATGAGGTGAAATCTGGTGCGATTAGTCGATACGGGAAAAAAGGTGTTTTCGCCTATACTGGTGAAGGCAATTTGAAAGAAAAACTTGAAGAGTCCGAGGAATCAGCAAGCATTAAATGGGTGGGTATTACGAACAAGTACTTTGCCGTACTAATGCTACCTGACCCAAAGCTTGAAGCGGAGTACAAGCGTGAAGTCAGTGGAGAGGAAACTTCAAAAGGTGTTGTTGCGCCGAACGCATCTGCAGTTTTAAAGATAAAACCGAAAGGTAAACAAACAAACCTCTTTCGTATCTACGTTGGCCCCAAAATAGAAAAAATTTTGAAGCAGGTTGAGTACCGCAGCACAGGTTTGGACAAGCCGTATCCTTCTCCATTACTTCATAAAATTGTTGATTTTGGGTGGCTCTTTTTTCTTGTGTGGCCAATGCTGTGGGTTCTGAACGGTTGCTACAAAATTTTCGGTAACTATGGTATCGCCATTATCCTGTTGACTGTCATTATGAAGATAATTTTATTTCCGCTTACACGAAAAAGTTATCAATCCATGAAAGATATGCAAAGATTACAGCCGGAAATTGCTGAACTCCGCGAAAAATATCGGGATGATCCGCAAAAGCTTAATCAGGCAACAATGTTACTTTATAAGAGACACAAAGTAAATCCTTTCGGAGGCTGTCTCCCTATGCTTCCACAAATGCCAATGTTTTTTGCTATCTTCTCACTACTTGGTAGTGCAGTTGAGTTACGTGGCCAACCGTTTTTTCTGTGGATAGATGACCTGACTGCTCCTGATGAATTTCTTCTTCTTCCTTTTACCCTCCCCTTTCTTGGGAATTCGCTTCGTATTCTTCCTATCATTAATGCCGTAGCTACTTGGTTTTCGTCGAAGATGACCGGAACAGCACCTGCTGCCGATAATACACAAGCCAAGATGATGCAGTATTTGCCTTTTATATTTGTATTCATGTTTTATAATTGGGCATCCGGGTTTGTGCTTTACTGGTTGGCTCAGAGTGTCTTTACAATTGGACAGAACTTGGTAACCAAGAAGATGGTAAAAGACGAGATTCAAGAGAATGAGCCGGAAGTTCCAAAACAGAAGCGATCAAAATTAAACAAGTGATTCCCTCAGATACGATATCAGCCATCGCAACACCGAACGGTGAGAGTGGAATCGGTATTGTCCGTCTCAGTGGACCACTGGCGATTCCGATTTCAGCCGAGCTCTTTCGTTCGTCCCGTCAGATCTCCGATCTCAAGTCTTACACTATTAACCATGGTCAAGTCATTGACCCAGAATCGAATGAGGTCATTGATGAAGTCCTACTCAGTATTTTTCGGGCGCCAAAATCTTATACCACTGAAGATATGGTCGAATTTAATTGTCACGGTGGTAGCGTAATACTTAAGCGTGTTCTTGAGTTGACACTGGAACATGGGGCGCGAATTGCTGAACCGGGGGAATTTACCAAGCGCGCTTTTCTGAATGGTCGGATAGATCTCGCACAAGCGGAAGCTGTCATAGATTTGATTCAAGCCAAAAGTGATATTGCCCGTCAGATGGCGGTGGATCAACTGAGTGGGAAATTGTCTCAGACTATCAAAAGTATCAATGATCAGGTTATAGGGTTACTGGCAGAGACAGAGGCCATGATTGATTTTCCTGACGAAGATCTTGATTTTATGGATTTCAGCGCAATTCTGAAATCAGCGAAAGAGATCCAATTGGCATTGAATCAGTTGATCACCACAGCCAATGATGGTCGGATCATGCGTGAAGGAATCAGTTGCGCTATTTTAGGTAAACCTAATGTTGGCAAATCAAGTTTGCTGAACGCTTTATTAGAGATAGATCGTGCTATTGTAACTGATATTCCTGGTACGACACGTGACACAATCGAAGAATCAGTCAGTATTAGTGGGATTCCGTTGAATCTGATCGATACGGCTGGTATTCGTGAAACAGATAACCTGATTGAGCAACACGGTGTTGAACGGAGCAAGTCTGTCTTGGCTAAAGCGGATCTCCTCTTGATCATGATTTCTGCTGCCGAGCCAATGGATGATTCGGATATTGATTTGCTCCATCGTGCGGTCGACCGCAAAGCGGTGATTATTCTCAACAAGATAGATTTACCTATGCAGACGCTTCCTGTTCAAGTAAAAGAGCAGGTTCAGAACAAACAGGTCATCGAAACATCTATCTTATGTGGCAAGGGCATCGAGAACCTCAAGTCGGCAATTCTGACAGAGGTATTGGTTAGTCATGAAGTGGAAGATCTAAGAACATCGGCATCGACAATCATCACAAATGTCCGACATTACGATGCTTTACGACGGGCAAAATCTGATCTTGATTGTGCCATCGAAAGCTTGGGTCAACAGCAATCACCCGAATTCGTTGCTCTTGACTTGCGTGGATGCTTGGATCAGCTTGGCGAAATTGTCGGTAAGACGACAAATGAAGACATTTTAGGGCGTATCTTCTCGCAATTTTGCGTTGGGAAATAACTTGATTCCGACCGTTTATTAAAATGGGAGCATTATAATAATATGGATTTTGTGTACCGTAGAAACTATAGAGGTAAACTTAAAGCAGTGATTTTGGACTGGGCTGGCACCACTATGGATTATGGATGCTACGCACCAGCTGTTGTCTTCGTTGAGGTTTATAAACGAAAAGGGGTACCTATTTCAATGGAAGAAGCGCGTGTCCCAATGGGTGCGCATAAGAAAGTACATATTCGCAAGATTTCACAGATAGATTCAGTCTCAGAACGCTGGAAAGAAATGCATGGACGAAAACCGAATGAAAATGACGTTGATGAGATGTTCGCAGATTTTGTGCCGCTACAGCTGGCTTGTTTGGCGGACTATACAGACTTGATTCCAGGTACGATTGAAGCTATCACACATTTTCGGAAACGCGGTTTGAAGATAGGATCTACAACGGGATACCTACCAGAAATGATGACAATGCTCAAGGAAGAAGCAAGCCAACGCGGCTACGTACCAGATTCGTCGGTGTGTGCTGGTGATGTCCCTGCTGGGCGTCCCGAACCGTGGATGTGTCTTGAAAATGCTAAGAATCTGGGTGTATATCCGATGGAATCTATTGTCAAAGTGGATGATACACTTCCCGGCATTGATGAAGGGTTGAACGCAGGTATGTGGTCAATAGGTCTTGCCAAAACGGGTAATGAAATCGGATTGAACCAAGAAGAAATTGAGGCGCTACCCCCTGATGAACTTCAAGCCAAGCTGGAGGGCGCTTATCAGCGGATGTGGCAAGTGGGCGCTCATTATGTAGTTGACGGGATTTGGGATGTTCCGCCAGTTTTAGATTTGATCAACGAACGTCTCTCACGTGGTGAACGTCCCTGACGCATTTTCATTACATAACTCAACTGTCGAGTATTTGACCTCACTAGTCTTTATTCTTTACCTCGACATTATCGGACACAACAGTAAGCGATGACTGATCAGCGACAAAAACCGATTACCGCATTTTTGCTGAATTCATCGGAAATTGTTTTTGTTTTCTATGCCATTTTTGTCTCCTTTTCAACTTACTTCTGTATGTATGCTTTTCGCAAGCCATTTGCCGCGGCAACGTTTGCCGGGCTGCAATTCTTTGGCACAACCATCAAACTTAAAAAAGCGATTGTGATCAGCCAAATTATTGGTTATGCACTTTCAAAATATGCCGGAATCAAGATCTGTTCGGAAATTTCGCCCAAGAAACGGTTATTTACACTGGTATTTCTTATTCTTTTTGCTGAATCAGCATTAATTATTTATGGAATTCTGCCAAACAATTATAAAGTATTCGCGATTTTTTTAAACGGGATTCCACTTGGGATGGTATGGGGACTCGTGGTCTGGTATCTGGAGGGCAGGCAAACTTCGGAACTGCTTCTTGCTGGCCTAAGTTGCTCCTTTATTCTCGCCAGCGGCATTGTCAAAGATTTTGGTCGAGCCGTGATGGGAGGCGTTGTCGCTGAGTGGTGGTTAAAGATACCTCTTCTGGGAACAATAATTAGTAGATTGATGGGCGAAGTCAGTGAAGGATGGATGCCGGCAGTTGTAGGGCTACATTTTCTCCCTTTCTTCTTCATCTCAGTCTGGCTTCTCAATCAGTTGCCTCAGCCAACCGAAGCTGATATAGAGGCTCGGACGGAGCGAGAAACGATGGATGGGTCGGAACGGCTATCGTTTCTTAAGCACTTTCTTTTAGGAATTATTCTTCTTTGTGTCGCTTACTTTTTTCTAACTGCATACCGCGATTATCGGGACAATTATCAGGTCGAAATTTTTAATGAACTTGGTTATGTTTATGAAGATAATAAAACGATTATTACGCAAGCCGAAACAATCGTAGCGTTCGGCGTGATCTGCGCACTGGCACTGATTTACCTAATTAAGGATAATCGGTTGGGCCTAATCGGTGCCTATGGAATTATGGTCAGTGGTATTGTGCTGATGGGCATAAGTACAACCCTTCTTGATGCAAAGATTATTGATGGTTTCTGGTGGATGACTTTGGTTGGACTCGGTGCTTATCTGACCTATGTACCTTATGGTTCTGTTTTATTTGATCGATTAATCGCTCACACAAAATATATTGGAACTGCTGTTTTTGCTATCTATGTTGCTGATGCTATTGGTTATACTGGTTCCATTAGTGTGCAACTGTATGAAGATTTCTTTGCCAGTGATAAAATTGGAGTACTTGCCTTTTTTAGAACTCTAACTTATTTAATGTCAATAGTAGGTGCTTTTTGCCTGCTGGGTAGTTGCTTCTACTTTTTGAATCGTGGTGATGATACTGTTATTGGGGGTGCAAAGGATGAGTGATAGGTCTTCAAAGACAAACGTTCTAATTATTATGACCGATCAGCAACGTGCCGACACAATCGGAGCTTTGGGAAACCCAATCATTCAGACACCCGCTTTGAATAGGCTGGTGTCTAGTGGAACCAGTTTTACTTCAGCTTACTGTCCCTCACCCGTTTGTGCCGCCTCGCGATGCAGTTTCTTGTTAGGTGAGTATCCACATCAGACGGGAACAGCTTCAAATTCACCAATGCCGCAAGATCGAAAGTCGTTGATGAACTTTCTCAACGAAGTTGGTTATCAAACACATGGAATTGGAAAAATGCATTTTTCACCGGATAGCAAAAAGATGTGGGGGTTTGAATCACGCGACTTCTCCGAAGAGGGATCAGGTCAAGACCACTACCGGAATTTTATTGATCAGCATGGCTATGATTATATTGCCGCTACACACGGTGAGAGGAGTGAATTCTACTACATTCCACAGCCCTCGCAGTTACCCGAACGTTTGCATCATACCAAATGGGTGGGAGATCGAACTCTCGCTTTTCTGGATCGACGGGATTCATCCCGCCCGTTTTTTTGTTGGACCAGTTTCATTAAACCACATCCTCCGTTTGAATCCCCTGTACCGTGGAACCGACTTTATCGAATGATTGAAATGGATCTACCGTACATTCCACCAGATAACGATCAGCTATTAACCTATTGGAACCGTTTGCAGAACCGCTATAAATACCGAGATCAAGGTCTGGACTTAAACCTTGTTCGGATTATGCGAGCCGCCTACTATGCTGCAATTTCGTTCATCGATTATAATGTTGGTCGGATACTTGATCAACTTGAAGATGAAGGCATTCTTGATCAAACACTTATATTGTTCACATCCGATCATGGTGAATTTCTGGGTGACTACAGCTGCTATGGCAAACGATCATTTCTCGATCCGGCAGCCCGCATTCCTTTGCTTGCACGCTATCCAGCTCGATTTACGCCGGATACACGATGTGACCAGCCTGTCAGTTTGGTTGATGTTTTACCAACCTGTTTCTCCGTAGCAGGAATTGAAACGCAGTCACAGCATATCGGAACAGATTTGGCTGAAATAGCTTCAGGGAAATCCGACCGAGATGAAGTCATTGGTCAGTTGGGGCAAGGGACAACGGGACTCTATGCTTTGATCACCAGCCAGTTCAAATACATCTACTCAGCTGCTGATCAAAAAGAATGGTTGTTTCGGCGGTTGCCGGATCGACTTGAGACACGAAGTCTGGTCGGCAATCCAGCCTTTGCAGATGTTGTGACGGCGTATCGGAATCACCTGATCGGTTGGTTTAAATCTGATGGGTATGAACAACCAATTGATGGAGATCAATGGCGTGAATTTCCGTCGGTACCAAGTGTTGCTGATGATCCAGATGCCGAGCAGATTTTCCAAGATGGCAGATCGGTTTCAGAGAGATTTCCAGATGGTTACAACCCGAAAATAGACCCCATGAAACCAGCTAATTTCGATGGGTTTTAATCAGCTCTGGTTTCTTCACAGAACATACGCTTCTACTTCAACCGAACGATTAGATAAAGTTTGACTGTTCCCAACCGCCGACATGAAGATGGAAGTCCTTCCCCAAACCTAAAGTCAAGATCACTGAAAACTGAGCGATGCCCAGTGTTTAGCATCCCGAACAGTCTTTTCAGGCGAGATCTTTGATCTCAGTAAGTGACCGGTTGCAGAGCGTAATGTTGATTGGGTTGCGTCCTGATATCGAAAATCGATGCTCCACCGGATGTGGTTAGATCTATTCGGCAATCCGCGATGAAAAAGTAAATTACTGAATATGGCAATATCCTTGGGATTAATTTCTATTGGGATAGCTTGATCTGCTATTGGTTTAAGATCGTCGTCATGAATCCGAAGGTAATATTGATCCTGTTCATGTCGCACGACCCCATTTCTGTGACTGTTCGGCACAAACTGCATGCACCCATTTCTCCGGTTCACGGGAACTAGCGGTGTCCAAACGTTCACCATCCGCAATATTTCTGAGTTCCCGCTGGTATAACCCGCATCCTGATGCCAGAGTACTTCGGTCCTTTTATTCTCAGGCAATTTCGGTCGAACACTGTAATTTGGATAAATACGAATTTCCGAACCAAGAACCTGCTCCACTATTTCAAGCAATCGGGGATGGGCAAAGAGAAGGTAGAACCCTTCCAAATGCAATTCTGAACGAAAAATTGTTGGTACTTCGTCCAGATAATTTTCAAACAGATGTATCAAGCGGGTTTCAAATGGACTGTCTGCAAATAGATCTGTAAGTTTTCCCTCTTCCAATCGTCTTCTTGCCAGCGTATTGACCAGAATCTCACAGTCACGTTTTAGGGCCTCCAAACAGGAATCTTCCAAAACATCGTGAATGATGGCAAATCCTTGATTGTGAAAAGATTCAATAATTTTGTCCATGATCAAA
>DTUY01000242.1 GCA_012963885.1 Candidatus Poribacteria bacterium
TGCCAACTATATCTCACAAAGTTCTCAGGAAATTTATTTATAATTTGTATATTGGTGCTGGTGGGGTTGAAGAAGACGCCCAAATAGTGAGCAACCATCTGGTAGATGCCAATCTGACAGGACATGACTCGCATGGTGTTATTAACGCCATAGGTTATGCTAATGCTATGAAAGACGGTCCGTCTGCCGAGACAAGCTGGAAATCATACGTGAAACACCTGTAAATGCCGTAATCGATGCTCATGGCGCACTCGGTGTGGTAGCCTCGCTGAAGGCGATGGAGTTAGCCATTGAAAAGGGTAAGGCTAACACAATTGGTATCGTTGGACTCCACCATTGTGGCCATGCCGGACGGATGGGGGATTATCCGATACGCGCCGCCGCAGAGGGAATGATTGGTATCGTGCTGCTCAACGGTGGTGGCCGTTTGATGCATCCATTTGGTGGGTCAGCGCGTCGGCTTCCACCAAACCCAATTGCCATCTCTGTACCAAGAAAAAATGGGGAGCCGTTGTTACTTGATATGACCTTGACTGTGGTTGCGGGCGGAAAAGTTAACCTAAAAGCCGCTCGCGAAGAAGAAATGCCGGAAGGTTGGATGATAGATCCTAGTGGTCAACCAGTATTTGACCCAAAAGCTTTACAGAATAAACCACATAGTTCAGCAATTATGCCGCTCGGTGGTTTCCAATTTGGGCATAAAGGCTTCGGTTTAGGATTATGATTAGATGCCATTGCCGGCGGGCTTTCCTGGGCTGGTTGCAGTCAAACCAAGCCAACGCGTGGAGCAAGTGGGATTGTGATGATGGCAATTAAGATCGAGGCATTTATTGATCTGGAAGCCTACCAACAAGAGATTGAGTATCTTGTTGAGTGGGTAAAATCATCACCCAAACTACCTGGTGTACAGGAAATCTATGTTCCCGGTGACATCGAAAGCCAAAATCAAAAGCAACGCCTCGAAAATGGAATTTATATCGAGCAATCCACATGGGATCGATTGATTGAACTATCCGACTCCCTTGGAGTTGATTCACCAAAGTTATCGAGAATAATTAATGAAACAGTGATCTTATCTTGAGACCCTTATTCATCACCGAGTTATAGTCAATTTTCTCGCAGACACAACAGCCAGAATTGCTGGTTGTTTTTTTGTAATTTCCTTTTTACTTAGTGCTCGTTCATAAAAAAACACTTCATCCACAGCACCAAATAGGTATCGAGGTGTATGGTTGCGCCGATAGTAAATGGAGAGCTACCAGCAACACCTACCCTACTATCCTTTGGCTAGTATCAATCATATAATGAAGATTATTATTTGTTTGGACACATTGCTTGCCAATGATATTGACTTTATCCATGAGGTAATCGTCTATTCCCTACAGCCTGCAACGAGCGTGTCCTTCTCAAAAGCAGCGCCAAAATCAACATAACTCTTTTTGCCATCAAACTCTAGGGCTTCTTTGACAAGACCTCTCACTATTTTCTTATTATCTTCGATGTGTCCTGCATTTTTCCACAAGACCTTGTATTTCCACTTTAATGGGAGGACGATCGAAACTCTAGTAACTGACTAGCCCATCTTTTACCATTTCTGTTTGAGCCAATCTTACATGACAAATAAAGAGCGCTAG
>DTUY01000243.1:0-18237 GCA_012963885.1 Candidatus Poribacteria bacterium
GAAATTTTGAAAATTTTCATCATCAACCTCTATGCATAAGTTTATTTAGACAATAGTTATTATACTCTATTAAAGGAGGCAAATTAACGATTTCATTGTTGAGTTTCCGATCAGACCAAAAAAACATACATTTGTGAGTAATTTCGAACGGCTATTTATCTTTAAATTATCCCTAAATTGGGCTAGACTTGATAGAGATCTAATATTTTAAGCAGGAATCTGCAGAGTAGCAAACCAAAATCTGGCTCTCGAATCAACACCATTTTTTTAGGTACTAGCTTTTGGATGTTAAAACTAACCACGTTGCCATTTGTGACTGGCGCTTAGAATAGATTTTTGGATACAATGAACTCATCATTGACTTGGTGAAGTCTGTTTAGAATCTGGGTATGAAAATAATTACTGCAAAAATGTGAAAGTAATTTCCACGCATTTAGGAGAAAATATGAACGAATTAGGAAATAAAACGCTGTCGGTCACAGAAGCAATTCAGTCACGGCGCACGATCTTCAATTTCAAGTTGGAAAAACCAGCAAGAGAAGAAATTGAAGAGGTTTTGGCCTTTGGTATTTGGGCACCCAATCATCGACTTACTGAACCATGGCGTTTTACCATAATTGGTGAGAAAAAAAAACTGATCTTGGCTGGACGGTATAGAGAGATTCAAATCGAAAAAGTTATTGAGCACGCCAACGAACAGCAGCAAACGAGCGTTGGCCAAAAAGGTTATGATAAATTTATGTCAAAACCAGTCATCGTTGCAGTCTCTTATATCAAGTCAGGTAACAATTTTGAACAACGGGAAGACTATGCTGCTACTTGTTGTGCTATACAAAACATCCAGTTGGCTGCTTGGAGTCATGGTATCGGCATGCAATGGAGCACGGGACCGATCACCCGCGAGAAGGAAACGCATACTTTGATTGGAATTAACTACGAAGAAGAAGAAATTATTGGATTTCTGTACACAGGTTATCCAGCAGAAATACCAAAAGCCAGACGGAAATTATTCAGTGAGTTATTTCGCGTTACAGCCTAAGCAAAGAAATTTAGAGAGGATAATCTCAGACGAAAATCCCATATAATTCTCATTTAACAACAATCTGACGTGCAAATTCACCTCAATTTATTTGATATTCTCTATTGTAAATGTTATTATTCCCCTTCTGGAATAAGATAATGCTTTCAAATTAGTTTGATTGGATGGAGAAAAATTATTTATGAGTCGATATACTGGGCCGAAAGTAAAAAAGCTTCGTGCCTTTGGTGTTGATTTACCCGGACTCTCTCGTAAGTCACAGAGAGATCGACCATATGTCCCAGGCGAGCATGGTCAAGCTTATCGTCGAAAAGCGTCAGATTATGGTATAAGGTTAGTTGAAAAGCAAAAGGTTCGCTTTAACTATGGACTGAATGAAAAGCAACTTCGACGGCTTATGTTGGAAGCACGTCAAAGTAAAATGGCTGCAGGTGATAAATTAATGGAACTGCTTGAGCGCCGTTTGGATAACGTCGTCTTTCGTGCAGGGTTTGCACCCACAATTCCTGCCGCACGTCAGTTAGTAAATCATGGGCATTTTACTGTTAACAGAAAGAAGGTAAATATTCCTTCTTATTGCGTTGATGCTGGCGACGTAGTCGCGCCGCGTCAGAAAAGCATGAACTTGGAGTGTATTGAGGTGTCCCTTGAAAATCCATCACTCTCAAGCACTGACTGGATTGGATTGGATTCGGACAACAAAACCGCCTCCATCAATTCGTTGCCAACAATCGAAACTGTCCCTTTTTCTTTGGATATTCAGTTGGTTGTTGAATATTACTCAAGGCTTTTATAAAAAGCTGGAAAAACCAGTTTCCGATTACTTTGTTTATTGTTCTTTCAACCCCATTTTTTTGATTTCATCCTTAAGAGTTTCAATTTCCGCTAGTATCCCCACATCAGATTCCAGTTCGTAAGCTTCTTGATAAGCTTCCAGCGCTGCTTTTGGGTCATCTAAAAACGACCTGTAGATTTGACCAATCCACTGCCAAGCGTCGATTTCGCTAGGGTTTAATTTCACAATTTGCTGGTAGACGTCAAGTGCTTGGTCGTAAGAGCGGACGCCTTCCCCCCGGCCTAGAATTGATGCCCGTTTATATAATAGTCCTATCAATTCTTGACGTGCTTCTACAAACTTGTCATTGATATCAACAGCATCTTCAAGAAGCGTAATTGCTTGATTCTCGATCCTCTCAATCTCGTCCGAGTCGGATTTTTCGCTTTCCTCATCCGAAGACTGATAACTTTGAAGTATCTGCCTATAGGTCCGTGATAACTGTAGCCTAGCGAGTTGACCGACTGGCGCTAGTTCAAACGGTTGATGGATCATCTGTCGGTCGTATTTAATTGCTTGCTGGTACTTATCGATTGCTTGCTCGAATTGACGAGCTCCTTGAAATAGAACTCCAAGCAAATAATGAGCTTCAAAATTTGTGGAATCCTTGTTAACTACTGCCAAGAATTCCTGTGCTGCCAATTCCCTTTGACCATTGTCTTTGTATAACTTACCTTGAAGCAGTCGTAGATCCGTATTGTTTCGATCTAGTTCTGCCGCACGAGTCAGGTGATCTAGTGCATCCTTATTCCAATTGCTTCTGAAGTAAATTTCAGACACACGTATCCTAGTATGGAGTAAATTCTTCGGTTCTTTCTGACTTCCCGTTTTGTTGATGATACCCCAATACTTTACTAATGCTCTAGGCAGGTCTTGGATTTCGTATAATTGATCCGCCTCCTTTATTAGCTCTTCCAGTCCCAACTCAAATTCGAGGCTCGGCTCTGTATAAGAACGCGTCACATTAACAAAGATAACTGCAAAAAAGGTAAGCACAACAAATATCTCAAAATAGATAAGCCATTTTCTCGTTTTTTTCATTTGTTTAATCGTCTTTGCTCCTAAATCACTTTTCCAAAACAAGTCCCTGATCCAAAAACTCGATAAATCGGTTTTTATCACGTGTTAAACCAGGGAACCTGGAAATCTCGCGATTTTCCGATGAGAGAACAACATAAAATGGCAAAGCTGCTGTCCCAAATCGTTCTATTTCCATCTGTTGGTTTTTATCTTTGTTTGCTCCACCGTCTGTAAATAACTCTATTAATACGAACTTTTTTAAACGAGATACAATTTTGGGGTCCTTAAACATGTTGGATTCCATCCAGCGACAGTTAGTACAAGTATAACCGGTAAAATTAACGAACATCGGCTTTCCTGTTTGTCCCGACTGCTTGAGCCCTTCATCGAATTCCATAATCCATGCCAAACTATTATCCGGTACCTCGATATTAGACGTATGACCAAACCGACTTTGCAAATCTGGTGGCAGATAGGCGTCAATTAGGCTGTGTAGGGAATGCCCCACCAGTCCTTTTGACATATAAAGGGAAAAAGTGAAAAGTATGATGCTGATCATCAGACGAGGCACACTAATGGTTTCCAATTCTGGATCGTGTGGCAGACGAAGTTTTCCAATCAGATATAGACCGGTTAGAAACGCAATCACTACCCATGCAGCGAGGACACTGGAACGAGTAAAGAAACCCCAATTCCACACTAAATCTACGTTGCTAAGAAATTTACATGATGCTGCAAGTTCAAGAAACCCCATTACCACTTTCACTGAGTTGAGCCAGCCACCACTTTTAGGTATTTTTGCCAAGTATTGAGGAAAAAGTGCCAAAAAGAAAAAAGGAACAGCAAACGCTGCTGAAAAGAATAACATTCCAATTAGCGGCCAAAGCCAATCTCCCTGAACTGCTGCCACCAGAAGCAAACCGACAAACTGTACCGTACAAGTAAAAGAGGTCACGGTAAAAGTCAACGCCATGAAGAGAGTCCCCACGTATCCGCCTCTCCCTTCTTGTTTGAACGAAAATTGTCTAAGAGCTGCCGGGAGTTGTATTTCATACATACCGAAAAGCGAAAATGCAAAGTATATAAAAAGAAAACCAATAAACAGATTGACCCAAGGACTCGCAGCCAGTTGATTTGCACCTGAAGCGCCCAGTGTTATGGCTAATATTAATCCTAATACGGTATAGGTAATAATAATGCCTAAAGAATAAACAAATGCTTGGGTTAATGGTTTCTTCCCTTCATCTTCGCCTTGTTTGGTGAAATAGGAAACGGTAATCGGAACCATGGGAAACACACATGGAGTTAGCAGTGACAGAAAGCCCATGGACATAGCCAGAAAAACAAAAGAGAATATCCCCTTAGCTATGGCATCTTCCAAATCAATGTTATCGTTATTAACTGCAACACCAGTCGCAGCTAACTCGGTTTTTCCGTTTCTAGGATCTCCCTCTTCCACTAAGAAAGGAACAGTAATTTTTTCGGTTTTCGGAGGGAAACAAATATGTGGATCACAGGCTTGATATAACAGTTCTACTATAAGTGAATATTCGCCAGGATTTAGGGCAGGAATAAGCTTGACCGGTGTTTCGAATACAGTAGTTCCTTCATGGAAATGAACATCAACATGAAAACCCTCATCATGTTTGGTTAAAGGAGCAGGTTCTAACGTTTTGCCAACGGCATCGATTAAGTTATCTGGCTTGATAGTCACCTTTGAGGCAACAGGGCCTACGCTGTGCTTATTGGTGGCAAAAATGTGAAACCCCGTTTTTATGAGAGCCTTAGTCTTTACCGTAAGCACCTCACCGGCCCGAACAATAGGTGGATTGATTTCTACCTCAACAGTAACAACGGAGTCAGCGATAGTAAAGGGATTAGATTGCCCAATAGCCAATGATGTTGCAATTATCAAAATTAATATAATACGATTTGTGTACATTTTCCTTTATGGGTATTCAATCGCATTTCAAATCTGATTTCTTCTTTCTCCTAGCTGTATTTTGCGTTGATAATCTTCAAAGTTGCATTTTGAATCTCCGCTCGGTATTGTAACCCGGCAGCAGGAGCGCTTCGCAGACCAGATAAAAGCGTTGTTTCAAGCTCTTCTATTGTTGCCCAACGAGCACTAGAAATTTCCTTTTGATCTATTGGGTTGATATCGCTGGTTGTCGATTGAGCAGTAAATACATGGGTTATCCAGTTGACAACTTCATCCTCAAAATGGAAATCGACGTATGTCTTAAGTATATATTTTTCTATTTCAATATGTAGTCCTATTTCTTCGTAGGCTTCGCGTTTGATTCCACTTTCAAAATCCTCTCCTGGTTCAATTCCACCACTGGGAGGACGATAAACCCCTTTGGGATAACTGGGTTTTCGAATTACAGCAACGTTGGAATTATGAAATACAAATGGTGTTACGTCATGTGCTCGCCCTTTACGCATGCTCCATTTGAGCAAATCAAATTCGATCTTACTCATCACACACGTAGTATGGCATACTTGAGGCTGACCATATTTTTGCTCAATATTATCTAGGACTTGCTGCGTAATATACATTCAAATACCTGAGACAAAACGGCCAGGGTTTAATATATTAGTTGGATCAAGCTTAGACTTGATCTGTGTCATTAATTGTGATTTCTTTCCGGCTTCACCCCAAACATCAATCAGATTTTTCAAGCCAAGTGGTGCTGTTTCAAGGATGAGGTTACCTTGTATATTGGCAACTTGATTTCTTAATATAGTGAGAATTGTTGCCAGCAAATCAAACTGTTCTTCAACGAAATCGGACAAAATAAGATAAACGGTACCATTACCAATGTGTGACATGGCATGTACAGAAAATGGGTCGACTATATCTAGCACGCTCGAGATAAAATCACTAACATCAGATGGCCTAATATTTATACGGCAAATGACCACTGGGTCTGACCATTTCCCTTCAGGAAAGGCACATAGTCTGGACCTTAACTCTGATTGTTTTTGATCCTTAGAGACCTCTATTTTCACTGCGCCATTTAGATCTGCTATTGAGTTAATCTGATCAATTTGCCAGCTAACCGTTTCTGGATGCCCGTCAATTCCAACAAGAAGACACGGATCGAGAACTTCAGTGGTAGGTATGCCTGTAGAGAAAAAATTAACAAACACTGGTAACAACTGCGATTTCAAGATCTCAGTCGCGACACGAATAGCTTTGCTGTGTTGGCTAAATGTTAGTAACATCGTTCGCTCAATCTCAGGTTTAGGAAAAAGTTTAAAGGAGGCTTCCGTAATAATGCCTAGAGTACCATAAGATGCAATATACAATTTGTTGATATCATAGCCAGCAACATTCTTAACAACTTTTCCTCCCGCTTTAATTATTGTACCGCTAGCTTGTACAACACGTAGCCCAAGAACTAAATCCCTTGTTGTACCATAACGCAATCGATGCGGTCCACTGGAATTTGTGGCAACGACTCCACCAATCGTCGCATCATTTTCATAAGGAGGATTAGTTGGTAGCAACTGGTTATTATCGGCTAGAATTTTCTGCACATCCTTCAATAGCATGCCGGAACCAACAGTAATTGTTAAATCATCTGGTATGTATTCAACAACTTTGTCGAATTTTCTCATTGTCATCAGTAGATCAATTTGTGTTGGTGGGTTGCCGATTGAAAGTTTTGATCCATTTCCTGCAGGAATGACTGACAGTTTTTTTTTGACTGCCTGATCTAACATACTCTGCACTTCGCTAACTGACGAAGGCTCAACAATTTCCTGTGGAATTACACCATCAATCTGGCTGAAGTTTGCATCTTGCATCCGGAATCTATCCCATTTCCTTTTGACCACTGCATATTTCGCAAAATGGTAGTAAAGAATGACGAATATATTGACAATCCCCACATCTTTCATATAGGGTTTGGCCACACGAAGGACAAGTGTAGGGTTGTTCAGAATTGTCTTCTTCCTTTTGCCAAACGGGAATCGCTCCTTTAAGCTTGCGCGAACTCCAATCGACTTCTTTGCGAAGACCACGACGAATTGGAAAATTACAGATGGGACAAAGCCACTTTCTATATGCTTCCTTATACTGCTTTAATAACCAATCTTTTTGGGGGGAGGACGCCAGCCGAATCAAGTGCCTTAAGATAATAATAACAGCAAGAATTGAAACTCCAATTAAAATATACTTAAAAAAATCCACTGGAAGATACTGGTGCATAATTATTCCGGTTTCGATGCAAGTAGCGATGAAACCAGCAAAGATAAGGGGAGCGAAATTGCTTTTTCTTTTTTGGATGAGTAACCACGTTGTACCTATTAAGAGTGGGATAACAACCAGTAATTTCAAACCTGCTGTCTTCCACTGGTGACTCTGTTCTAAAGACCTGTATTCCTCCCGAGCTTGGTTACTCTGATTGTCAATTTTTTTCGAAACTACATCTATTTCCTGCTGAAGTTGGCGTTGCTGATTTGTTAAATTAGCAATCTGATCATTTGCTTTTTGAAATTGTTTCTGATTGGCAAGGTATAAAGTTTGGCTTTCTGCCATAGCATTTTGCTGATCTGAGGTCGGTTTGACATTTTTCTCCAAAGCCAGTCGCTGCAGGCCTAACAACTGTTCCATTGCTTCCTTTGAGCTGCCCATACTGGTTTTAAGAATTCGTTGGTTTTCTGTTTCGTTGCTGATTTGACCAACAATAGCTTTCCTCTTATCTTCAAATTCCTGTTGCTGATTGAGTAATTCACTGCCAATTGATTCTTCTTCTATTTCCTCCCAATTCGGGCCTTGAATATCACCAATATCACGCAAGACGTATTCGATTGCCCATGTTAAAAGCAAGGTTAGGATAGCAGAAAAGGCATAGATCATAATCCGATGTGAGATAGGTCCTAGTCGTCGCTCTGTACTCATTATGCGATCCCTATAATTTCATCAACTGGGAAGATTTTTTTAGGATTACATAACTGTTTTGGGTTAAAAATATTCCGAATCGTAACCATCAAATCCATATCTTCCTCTGAAAATATTAGCGGCATAAACTCCTGTTTTTCCACCCCGATTCCATGCTCACCTGAAATTGTTCCACCAGCATCAGCGCACGCTTGAAGAATCTCTTTATTAACAGCATGAACACGTTCTACTTGATCCGAATCCCTTTTGTCAAAAAGTACAATGGGATGAAGATTTCCGTCGCCGGCATGAAAGACATTGGCAATCGGAATGTCATATTTCTGGGAGACCTCACCAATAAACTGAAGCATTTTAGGCAGTTGAGACCTTGGCACTGTGCCATCTTGCGTAATATAGTTTGGTGCCAGTAAACCAAGTGCACCAAAGGCACGCTTGCGAGCAGTCCACAATTTTTTCCGATCTTCGTCATCTTTCGCTGTTCGAACCTCTCGAGAATGATGATCTTCCAGTATTTGAATTATTTGGTTGGCTTCATCAGACATTCCAGCTTCTACACCATCAAGTTCGACAATCAGTACTGCACCAGCATCGGTCGGCAACCCCCAACTGAAAGCCTCTTCGACAGCACGAATAACTAAATTATCCATCATCTCCAGAGCAGCAGGCACGATTCCGTCGGCAATTATACTTGATACTGCACCAGTAGCATCATCAATCGTTTCAAACACACCTAGCATGGTGTAGTATGCTTGTGGATTTCGTGTTAACCGGACAATCGCTTTGGTTACAATGCCGAATGTGCCTTCAGACCCTATCATCAAACCACGCAGATCGTAGCCTAAAGCTTCTTCAACCGGTCCACCAAACTCAATAATTTCGCCGTTAGGCAGTACGACCTCCATTCCTAAAATATGGTTGGTGGTAACACCATACTTCAGTGTATGTGGGCCTCCTGAATTTTCAGCAATATTTCCACCAATACTGCAAGCCTGCTGGCTGGAAGGATCTGGCGCGTAATGATAACCATCATCCTGTACAGCTTGCGTCAACATCAAATTAACAACACCAGGTTCAATTGTTGCCTGTCGATTTTCAAGATCAATCTCAAGAATCCGATTCATTTTATTCATGGCAATCATAATCCCTGCGTTTACCAGCAGTGTCCCACCACTGAGCCCTGTTCCAGCACCGCGAGCAACATAGGGTCTATTGTATTTGTTAGCAAGTTTCACGATTTGCGAAATTTCCTGTGCTGAATCTGGAAAAACGACAACATCCGGGAGTGCCTTAAAGAATTCTGCCCCATCACATTCGTATACCTTGAGTGAAATATCATCAGTGATTACATCCTCTACTCCTAGCAAATCCGTCAGTTCCTGCACAAGCAGTTCGTGTCCTGGCATCAATACTCCTTATTCCAGTCAGTAAAAAAACGAGATACCTTCAACCTATGTTATTGAATACTATCTCAGTTCCTATGTTCCTATAAAATCAGTACTGAAAAAATCAAGTGATTTTTAGTTCATCCTGTTCAATCTCTTCTACTTGTTCAACAAGTTGTTGTGTTATATGCCGAAAAGCTTCAGACTGGGGAGATTCAGGGTAAGCGGCTGTAATTGGCACGCCCAGATCCCCGCATTCACAGATTTGTGGGTCAATTGGGATTTGACCAAGTAATGGTATACCTAGATCCTCACTCATCTTCTTTCCACCACCAGATCCGAATATAGCTACTCGTTGTTGGTTTTCTGGATTAATAAAATAACTCATATTCTCAATTATACCAAGAATGGGAACATTCATTCGGTTACACATGCCAATTGAACGCCGCACATCGGCTAGTGCAACATCCTGCGGCGTGGTAACGATTACTGCTCCCGTTAATGGTAGTGTTTGGCTTATCGACAACTGGGCATCTCCAGTCCCCGGCGGCATATCAATTACCAAGTAATCAAGTTCATCCCATATGACATCCCCTAACATTTGGCGAATCGCACTGTGAATCATTGGTCCACGCCAAATTAAAGCTTGCTCTTCACTAACCATGAATCCAATTGACATTAATGAAATATTATGGCGTTGCAACGGAATAAGTTTTTTGTCTTCAGTTGTTTTAGGTTGTTCCTTGATCCCCATCATGGTAGGGATACTGGGACCATAGACATCTGAATCCAACAAGCCAACTTTATCACACACTTCTGATAAAGCAATTGCAATATTCACGGCAACGGTGGATTTCCCAACCCCACCTTTCCCACTAGCAACCATGATTACGTTATCCACCTGTGGAATCAATTCTTCATCCACTGGTTCAGGGGGTGCTTGCTGTGGCGCTGGGGTGGGTTTGGAAACCGAGGACCCACTAATAACTTTCAGTTCAGGATGCGCTACGGTCTTTGACTTTGTTTTGTCCTGATCCAGTTGTTCCTCATCCTTTTTCTTCCCAAAAAGCTTCATGTTTTTCCTTTCGAGTGAAGTAGCTATACTAACTAAGTGCTTAATTAAATGATTTTTAATTTAATCGGTGTAATACAGACCAAAGAGAATCATCATCTCGTCTGTACTGAGGAATCCAAAACCGACTTCCTTATCCCGTGTATTATTGTATGTAGCTATTAGTTTAAACCCTCGCCCAGCATCTAAAACGAGCGGCGGATCTAATTCCAGTATGGGTGGATGTTCCCAATCGTCAGTGAAATAAATTTCTTCACCATTTCTTGCACCACCACTAATCTCAACTCGAAACTCGGTATTCAGTTCGTGAGCGTGCGAGAAGAGCTGAAAAATGTGAACTCTTTTTTTAAAATTAAAGGTTTTTTGCAGAGTAGTGATTTGATGTGGGGGTAATCGAATATCAAAATTAGTAAAGGCGATCACATCTGCTGTGTGTTCAATCTGTTTTGGGTCCGCATAGTGCAGATTAACATATACTTCACCTGCCACCTCCGAATTTGTACGATTCACATAATGTGAGTTTAAATCAAACCCATAATTGGCTGGAATCTTCAATGCGATTCCAGCAGGAAATTCGTAATTCATCTTGGGCCATTGGGTACCCGCAACGAAAGTATGAAATCTCATCGATTGAATAGTGGCAAGAATGTAATTTCCATTTGCATCTCTCAACTCACGATAGATATGGGGCTGTGGAATCATAAACGCTGGTGTGTTTCTCTGAAAACCATATATGAGAAAATGGTGACTTCCAGGTTTCATCGAAACCTCTACCTGATTAATATAGATTGGCTCAGGATTATTCAGTGGTTGATAATAAAAAAATTCACGTTCAGAATTAGGTTGAATTTCAAACTGTTTCACATGCAACTGTTTGCCTTCTTTGGGTGGTAAAGGAGGGACAAACGCAACTTGAGGTTGATATTGGTCTATATTCTCAAGCAATCTAGGATCTGCAACCACGGCTGCTTTGGGAACGCCTTCTATAATCCATTTCCTAATGAATTCCAATTCACCGTATGTAAGTGGGGGTAATGGAGGAGGCGGCATAATAGTGCCGTAGCTTGGATGATCTTGATAGAAATGATCTTCATTAGGCGCATTAATCTTTTCCCACAGAAAACTTTTAGCCAGGCTCTTAGATCCTTCTGTTCCAATAAGTGTCAAACCACCCGCGCGAGCGGTAAGATTTTTCGGTGTACGGTTGATCAATTGATTATATGCAACATCAGGTGTAAGGATCAATTCCGACTGAAGGGCTTCAGACGTCCCGTCCTGATGGCATGATACACATCTTCGAGACAAAATCTGATCTTGAATAACTAACCAAGTTGCAGCAGATGGAGCTTCTGCTAGAGATTGCTCTGTTGTTTCCTCCTCATCATTACTGCACGTGGTAAATATACCAAGGCAAACACAGAGAAAGACAACTAAAACCAGTTTCGTTCTCACCTCGTTTGATATTCACCTTTTCGGACCATTTTGTATATCGGAGACAGATTTCGCAACTTTGTCACCTGCTCTTCCAATCGTGCAGCAACAAAGTCGACCTGATCTAACGTATTACTACGTCCTAACCCAAAACGGATTGGTGATCGAGCCAGTTCTTCTTCAACCCCCATGGCTATCAATACACGCGAAGCCTCCATTGATGATGACGAACAAGCAGAACCAGTTGATAATGCTATACCGCTGAGGTTTTCAAGTAAGGACAAACTCTCGACAAATTCAAAGCTAACGTTTAAGTTGCCTGGTAATCGTTTTTTTGGGTGACCATGCAGATGTATGAAGTCAATACTTTCGGATATCCTTTGGCAGAACTGATTACGCAGATGTGTAAGGTGTTTTGCTTCAGTATCCATTTCAGATTGGGCAATTTCGCATGCTTTGCCAAAACCGACGATACCGGGAACGTTCAGTGTTCCAGAACGAATTTTAGCTTCCTGACCGCCACCATGGTTTTGCGGCGTTATCCGGATTTTAGGGCGTTTACTCCGGATATGGAGCGCACCGATCCCCTTCGGTCCGTACATTTTGTGTGCCGTTAGCGACATCAAATCCACTTTCAAAGCATCAACGTTTGACTCAATCTTTCCAATTCCCTGCACCGCATCCGAGTGAAATAGCACGTCATAATTCCGTGAAATCTCTCCGATTTCACTCAATGGATTAATTGTTCCCACTTCATTACTGGCATAGATGATACTAATTAGAATTGTCTGATCAGTGATGGCATCTTTAACATCTTGAGGATCAACCATACCGTATTGATCAACCGGTAGATATGTGACTTCAAACCCGTCTTTTTCAAGCACTTTACAGGACTCAAGAATTGCACTATGTTCAATCTGAGAAGTAATGAGATGGTTTCCTTTTCGACGATATTGCTGGGAAATGCCTTTAATCACCAGATTATCGGATTCTGTCGCGCCATTGGTGAAAATAATCTCTTCAGGACTGGATCCGATGAGCCGCGCTACCTGCTGGCGTGCTAAATCTACAGCTTCTTTGGCTCGCCATCCAAAAGCATGAGTATTACTTGAAGCATTACCAAACTCATCGGTAAGGTAAGGCATCATCGCTTCTAATACACGTGGATCCAAGGGGGTTGTAGCATGATGATCCATGTAAATTTTTTGGAACGTTGCTTCCATTTTATCCCTTCCTGCTCAAAGGGTAATTTTACTGGACCGATATAGCGAAGTCAAGTGCTTAACCCAGTTTAGCTGTCAATTGTGAAAACAGATATATAATAAAGATCAACTTCCATTTGGATGATACAAAGTTTGATGTCAAGTGGAGTGAGTATAGATCTATATGTCGACATCTACCAAAGGTGCCATGCATGATACAAATGCGTTAGGAACAACAGAAAAAAGGCGATGGGCTGTTCCGTTTTTACCCATCGCCTAAATACGATTCAGATCTATTTATTATGAAACACTAATCAGATTTCAACATCCCCCAAGTTGTTGTTATCTTACCGGAAGAGTCAACCGGTGTTGAGGTGCCCAATGACGCTTTTCCTATACTGGCTATGATTTCATCTTGACTAAGTGCTCTCGACCAAACTCTAACCTCATCAACCTTGCCAATGTACTTTTGATAGGCTTTCTTCACACCTTTATCAACTCGGTTCCAACCGCCGATGATAGTATCACCAGTCTTGGCAGCATATAATGTTGCGGGTTTGTCGGATGCTTTTTCTTCACCATCCACATATGTTTTACGAGTCTTGTTGGATACATCCATGACAAAAGTCAGGTTATGCCAAGCTCCTGAGGTTACAACCCCGTCTTTGGTTGCCAAGTCATTCCCATAAAACCCCAAATCCACTTTACCTGCATCACCCAAACGAAAGTGCAGACTCAAGTTTTTGGCGTTTTTTTCGTATTGCGAAAATATAACGCCCTTATGGAGTTTGCAATTGAACCAGAATTGTACCGTGAAATCTTTTTCATTAAACGGAATATAGGGTGCTACTAGCCATGTGTTTTCATCGATATTAATTCCTTTTCCATGCTTGCCATCAACCCAGTCCGCTTTACCATCAACCTTAGCATCATTACCTGCTGGGGATGAATCCGCAGCAGAATTTCCTTTCCCTTCTTCAAAAGATAGTGCTAAGACTAAACCATCCGTCAGCTTTGATTGCACGTTGCTTGAAGTAAAAGCGAAACAGCAAAATATACCCAGAACAAGGTATATTCCATAGCGTTTCATTCCATCATCAATCATATTAAATCTCCTTATTAATTTGTAATTGGTATTGAAAATTAATAATCACCAATAGATGGTGATTTAGTAATTTGCGTCATCTGCTCTAAAAGCAAACATTTACAGACGCAAGTTGCCGACTTAGAAAATATGACCCCCCTTCTTAATGCGGCTCCAAAGGGTGGTGACTTTACCTTTAGCATTGACAGGCATCTCGGTTTTCATGCTTTCTAAAATCTCATTTTCCTCTAGTGCTCTCGACCAAACTCTAACTTCGTCTACAGCGCCCATGTATACTTGATACGCTTTACCTAATCCTTTGTCAACACGATCCCAACCGCCGATAATGGTTTCACCTTGAGCACCCATGTATCCTCCGTCGCTTACTCCTTCTGCCACTTTTTCACCATCAACATAAATTCTTCTGGACTTTTTGGAATCATCAACCCAGAAGGTGAGGTTATGCCACTTATTCTTTTCCACCAATCCGTTTTCAGAATCAAGATCGTTTCCGTAGTAGCCAAGCCGAACTTTACCAGTGTTATAGAGGCGCAAATGTAAACTCAAGTTTTTACTATTCTTCTCATGTTGAGAAAATATAACTTCTTGATCACTAATTAATCCAGATTTCACCCAGAACTGAACGGTGAAATCTCTTTCATTGAAGGGAATATGTGGCGCAATGACCCACGTCTTGCCGTCAAACTGGAATCCGCCACCAATCTTTCCATCAATCCAGTCTATTTTTCCGTCGATTTTAGCATCGTTTCCTTTTCCAGATTTATCTTTGACTGTTTGGCCTGCACCTTCATCAAAAGTTAGAGCTAATACCAGACCTTTTGAGATATCCTGTGCTTGTAGTGGCAAGATAGTTAAAAGTGTCATCAAGCAAATAAAAAAATACTTCAAGTTACTTCTATCATAATTTCCCATCTTAACCTTCTTCTCTTGTTAATTCCCTATGGTATAATTATATCATAGGGAAAACTGGTTTTTCATGCAAAATCAATACGTTTTTGTCAAAAAAACTATTACAAACCCAAAAGTGAGATTGTCTTTTTCGATTATTGAATTAAATTGTTCAGAGAAGATTTACCAAACCAATACTAGGCTGATATTGACAAAAGAAATCACTGCATTTATGGTGAAAATCGCTATCAGGTTTCCTATCACAAGGGATCTAAGGTGAAGCAAAAGATAATTGCCATATTCCTGATACAAAGTGGACTATTTAAAAGTCCAGCATTTATTACATTTATTATGGTAGCGATCAGTTTTTCAGACAAGTACAGTCCATAATTTATTTCATATTGGCATTTACAACCCAATTAAATATCTAATAACTGTTATAAGGTAGATTAATTATGAACCAAACAGGAAGAGCTGTTATAGCAAGTGGACAGGGTTTTGAGATTCGCGAATATCCCATTCCGGACCCAGACCCCGACACAATTCTACTTCGCCAGGAACTAGCGGGCATATGTGGAACGGATCTGCATAATTGGCAAAAGGGCATTGAAGACGAGATGCTTCTTGGACATGAGAATGTTGGTATCATCGATGCTATTGGTAAAAACGTGGAAACCGATTATATCGGCAACCCCGTCCAAGAAGGGGATCGAGTCATCCTTGCCCCAAGGGCAGACGAACGTGTTTATGGGTTTCAGACTGACCCTGACGAAGCCCCACATTTTGGAGGAGGGTTTGCTGATTACATATACCTCACCTATTCTGGCACATGTTTTATTAAAACATGTGCGCCTATCAACGTTGCTGTTCTGACAGAGCCTTTTGCTATTGCTGTACACGCTACTATGAGGGCCAAGGTAAAGATCGGTGACACAGTTGTAGTCCAAGGATCAGGCGCAATCGGATTATTGACGCTGGTTTGCGCTAAAATTAGTGGTGCTGCAAAACTGATTATAGTTGGCGGTCCCAGCGGCAGATTGGCGGTGGCGAAACGGTTGGGAGCGGACGTAACCATCAACATTGAGGAAATTACGTCTGTTGAGGAAAGAACACAACTAGTTAAAGATCAAACGCCACGAAATGAAGGTGCTGACGTTGTATTCGAGTGTGCTGGATTCCTGCCGGCTATTGCTGAAGGGCTCGGTTATGTTAAGTACAGCGGGACTTTCTGTGAGGTTGGGCATTTTGTTGACGTCGGTTCATTTGAGCTCAATCCGAATCAAATGTTGATGCGGAAAAATCTGCGGTTAGAAGCAGTATGGAGTAGTCGTCATGAACATTTTGTCCGTGGGTTACCAATCTTGGAAAAGAATGAATTCCCGTTTGCTGACATGGTGAGTCACGTGTTACCACTATCGCGTATTCAGGAAGGGTTTGAGGCACTTGATGGTGGCTACCGTTTGGGTGATGAGACGGCAATTAAAATTGCCATTAATGCACAGGCAGAGTAGAACCAAACTAATACGAAAACACGACTATTTTTAGGATACTGTAATGAACCTACAACCCATTAATGGAGAGAATGCTATTGCCTGGGGAGCGATAGAGGCTGGAATTAGCGTTGTCACCGGATATCCAGGATCCCCAGGAACCGGAACTTTTAATGCCTTAGCAGAAACTGCTGAGGTATATGGTCATCAGGCTGAATGGTGTATCAATGAACGCATTGCCCTCGATATAGCAGCAGGTGTGTCCCAGGGGGGGAAACGCGCGTTTGTGTGCTTAAAAAGTGTTGGTATGAATGTCGCTTTAGACACACTAATGGTGTTGAATATGACAGGTGTGCACGCTGGACTTGTTATTCTTTTGGGAGATGATCCGGGTGCTTGGGGATCCCAAAACGAACAGGACACACGTTTTATCGCCCCCATGGCTGAGGTACCAATGCTTGAACCCTCCACGTCTGAAGAAGGACGTGGGATGATTAAGTGGGCCTTCGAATTCTCAGAACTCCTCTGTACAGTTGTCATCATTCGGATTACGCGAAGTTTCAGCTTGTCGGAAAGCCTCCTACCTCCAATTTCTGTACCAGAGGCGAAACCTTCTTTGCCTCCGGACAGAGGACCAATGCGATGGATTTCTGGTCCCAGTAATACTGTGGTGAATCACCGTCAAGTCCATCAGAAAATACAGCAAGCAACCGAACAATTCAGTCATCTGCCTTTCAACAAAATCGAAGGTTCAGGTCCTAAAGGAATTCTTGCTAGCGGGTTTGCTTACAGCAAGTTAACAGAGGCACTCACTGGTACTGACACCTCAGATCTCTCAATTCTCAAGTTGAATGCTCTCTATCCACTTCCCAAAGGTTTACTAACTCAGTTTTTAGATCAATGCCAGGAGATTCTGGTTCTGGAAGAGGTAGATCCCTACTTGGAAGATGCGATTAAAGCTGTGGGTTATGATACCGGTCACACACCTGAAATATTGGGGAAACGAACTGCAGATGTTAACTGGGAAGGAGAACTTTTTCGATGGCATATACAACAGGCACTGGATGCTTACCTGCCTGATTTTTCACCAAGTAAACGCTATACCGAAGATGAATGGGAAAAGGAAAAACCTGCTCGGAAACCGTATTGCGCTGGATGTCCTTACATTGAAATTCTGACCATTCTTCGTCAAGTAGCTGAAGATCTGGGACAAAATCCATTTCTGTCTGCTGATCCCGGCTGTGCGATTACAGCGGCACATTTGCTGGATACAAAGCTTTGCATGGGATCCGCAATCGGTACGGCTGCAGGGCTGCAAAAAGCTGAGATCGAAGAACCTGCTATTGCCATTTTCGGTGATTCCGCCTTCTATCACAGTGGTCTTAATGCACTAATACATGCACGAGCAACGGGATTAAATCTGCTAATGATCGTGCTGGACAACGGGGGTGCTGTCACCACAGGCAGCCAAAGCACACCTAACAATGCATTATCATCTTCTGACAATGTTGGGGCAACTGTCAGTATTATTGACCTTGCTTCCACTTGTGGCGTAGAATTTATCTGGATTATCGAAGAAAACGATGACGACGAAAAAATGGGTGGCGTCTTTCGCCAAGCCTTAACAGCCGATGCCGGACTCAACATGATTGTCGTGCAAAAATCCTGCAAACCTATTGACGAATAGATTCCGTGCATCATAAAGAGCGTCCAATAAATCTTTACAATATCGATATCCTTGGCGCATCTAATTTTCAGGTCAATATCCTTTCATTTCACTGTTTTCTGAGTCCAATCATCATAGATATCAATAAACCATTTTTGTCCCCCATTCAGAAATAGACAAGCCCTTATATAGACA
>DTUY01000243.1:18337-21193 GCA_012963885.1 Candidatus Poribacteria bacterium
ATAGACAAGCCCTTATATAGACATCTTTATTTCGTTTATCTGTAATTCTCCACCTTATCTAGGGATATACTTGGCGGAATGAAAATAGCATGTATACGGGTAAGTTGGATGCGATCTTATCTTTCATCCAAAACTAGGGGTACTTCCGACTTTTCAGCAATAGCAAATGGTCAAATGAAGGCTATAAACTCTCTCAATAGTCACACTAGGATCGATCAGGGTATTAAATTAAGGTTGTGATGATTCGATTTTGTAACGAGATAGAATCCCTACAACACTATCCCGTAGAGTGTCAGGGAGTTCATCCTTGCATAGAACGAATTGAAGATGGTAGATTAAAGATTATCTCATCTCTTGGTAAAAGCAATGTTAGAATGAAGAGCAAATTTGAAAATGGAGGAGACGCAATTATGTCCCATACGCCAACAAAAGTCGGTATCATCGGCTGTGGCAGAATCAGCGAAACCTATGTGCCTAATGCAAAACGGTTTGAAGCATTCGACGTTGTTGCCATCGCAGACACCCGTGTTGAAGCTGCGCAGGCGCGAGCGAAGGAATACGGTGTTCCAAAGGGCTGTAGCGTCGATGAACTACTTGCCACCCCAGAAATCGAAATCGTTGTCAATCTAACGCCACATGTCGCACACGGACCAGTCGGTATTTCTGTCCTAGGAGCAGGTAAAAGCGTTTACAACGAAAAGCCACTTGCGGTCTATCGAGAAGAAGGTCAGCAGATGCTCGATCTCGCCAAAGAGAAGGGATTACACGTCGGTTGTGCACCCGATACGTTCTTTGGAGGAGCATGGCAAACGGCTCGAAAACTTATCGATGAAGGAGTAATCGGCGAACCCGTTGCAGCGTCTGCTTGTTTAATGGCCTACAACGCACCGCGTCTTCAAACACCGCAAGCTGGTTCGTCCAACTATGTCAGCTTCTACCAAACTGATTTCTTTACGTTCGGTGTGACATGGAGTTTCGATCGTGGACCTTACTACCTGCATGCTCTGATTCACCTGCTTGGTCCTGTGCTACGTGTCACCTGTTCGGCAAAAAACACCTGGGGTAAAAAAAAGGCGTTTAAGGAGATTGTCAAAACACCAACCCATTTCGCCGGTGTACTGGATTTCCAGAGTGGCGTTGTAGGCACTTTTCTCATGACTTCTGATGTTTATTCGACCGGGTTGCCGCATATTGAAGTATACGGCACGGAGGGCTCACTTCGTTGCATTGATCCAAACAATTTCGGAGGCAAACTTTACCTGCGCAAGCCAGATGGCCGTGACCTGATCGAAATCGAATCTCAGTACGGCTACAATCAGAATAGCCGTGGCGTTGGCTTGGCGGATATGGCGGTTGGAATTCGGAACGGTCGTCCCTACCGGGCAAGCGGTGAGATGGGCTATCATGTCATCGACATCGTCCATGCGCTGCATGAAGCTTCGGCTGAGAATCGACACATCGAATTGGTTAGTACCTGCCCTCAACCAGCTCCCTTGCCACTCGGATTAGAAGACTGGACAATAGACGATTGAGTTCGGCTGTTTATGCGAACATAATGCTGAAAGCGACCAATGCACTGGTACGAGAGAGCATTTACAAAAACCTTTGAGATTGTAGTTGGTAGGTTCTATATATCTTTGGAAGAGAAGAGTATTAAATACCAGTGTTTCCGATTGAAAATCCCAAAGGGTGGCTTGCTCTCTGAGAAGGCATCTATTTTGATATAGAAAGTTTTGATATTCTAAATTGGAGGCAACACATATGTCTTTAACTCTATCACAAGTCGATCAATTTCACCGAGACGGGTTTCTGGCGGTGGACAATGTATTAACTAAGTTGGAAACAGAAGCCCTTCATCTCCGTTTGCAGGATATTGGCAATCGGATCGTCGATTTTCCGGAGCAATACATTCAGGTTGAGCCGCAGGTGGTTGAAGAGAAGGCCACTGCCGATCCAGTTCCATTCAACAATGTCAGGAAAATCTGGAACCTAACTAAGTATGATCATCTTTTCCAGACCTACGCTCGCCAACCTAAAATCGTCGAAATGGTTACCCAGTTGATTGGACCAGATCTAAAGATTTTTGTCGACCAGACTCTCTGCAAGCCACCAAAAGTAGGTTCAGCCAAACCCCCACATCAAGACTCGGCCTACTGGGTCAATATCGATCCACCAAATCTGGTTATTTGCTGGATGGCACTTACCCCTTCAACTATTGAGAACGGATGCATGCGCTTTATTGCGGGTTCACACAAACAAGGAGTAATCGAACACAAGCATTTAGAAGATTTTCGGGTGGAAGACAATCATATTGATTACGACAATGAAGTGGCGGTGCCTTTGACGGCAGGTAGTTGTACCTTACATCATAGTTTGGTCCTTCATCGAACTGAGCCAAATCCAACAACTCAACAACGAATTGGCGCTACCATAGCCTATATGAGTGCTCATTCGAAGTTTATAGGGGCCAGCGAGCCACCAACTTACGACTTAGTAGCAGGTAAGTCGATCAAAGGTTGTGTTTAACTGGAGAAATGTTATCAATTATTGCTTAGTCATAAAGAAAAACATTGATGTAGAATCCTAAGAAATGGTGTTGATCACGTGTCAAATAACAAAAAAACAAGCTCATCATATTCTGATTAATCGTGCTAGAATACCAAAGCTGGTCCAGCGAATTGGGTTTTAGTATATCCATCATATTATTCAGTAGATGCTTAATTTGAATGGTTAATTCTTATACTTTTTTGGCCGTCGATGCTATTTCTTTTCTCGTTGGAGGGATTTAGGATATAATCCCAAAGGTGAAATGGACGGGGTTTTCAGGGTAGCTCTTCCAAATGGCAAATACAAGGT
>DTUY01000243.1:21293-22629 GCA_012963885.1 Candidatus Poribacteria bacterium
GTAGATGGGAGCTATACTACCACTGTTACCGATGAATGGCTAACACAAGTTATATATGTGGGAAAGGTCAATATAAACGTTGGGGGTGGAGCGGCTTCAGTATCAAACGTATACAATAGGTGTGGTGGATTTCCATCCTCAATTGGCTGTAACCTGAACTGTTCTCAGAAAATTGGGTGGAGGTTTAAGGTGACATATTCAGTGACCAATCCATATGGAACAATATTGCAGGGTGTGACGAAGATAATAATTACAAGGAAAGCTATTGAATGGCGGAAAAACTTATAGAACAAAGAAACCAGCAAATTCTACAATTCGCTCTACGTGAATTCCTAGAATCTGGAGCAGAAGCAATTGAAAGAACGTTTGAGTGAACTAGGCATCTCCTCAAACATCAGCACACTTGTAGATCTAAATAAACTCAGGGAATTATTGCGTTTAGTCTCAATATATTTAATGTGGCTGTAGATATAAGTTACCATAAACTGTTTCACACTGATCACGCAGTTGTGCGTCGCTGTATACCGACTCAAAGCGATCGGCTGCAAAAGCTGATAACAGGCCAAAATAATCCTGACCGGAGATGAGATCAGCCACCATCCGCCCAATCGCAGGAGAACTCTGTATCCCCCCAACCTGACAACCCGCAGCGATAATGAGCCCTTTAATTTCAGTTACTTTAGAGACGAGGTATTTGGCATCCGGCGTTATCGTGGGCAAACCACGACGTTCGTGAACAACAGTGGCCTGTCGCAGCGCGGGGAAATAGGTGGTCGCTGCATCGTGTAAGCGGCTATAGTAAATTAAATCAGGTTCTAGTGCCGATATTTCAAAACGGTTGGGGAATTCGTCCATATCAAAACTAACAGGTCGATAACCATATCCGCCGACCAATAGGCCGCCAGCTTCGGGACGTACATAAATCTGTGGCTCAATGAGGCGCACAATTGGCTGTCGAGGTACAACATCTACCAGAGGTGCTGTCACATAGGCTTGATGGCGCACGGGCACAACTTGCATGTCTAATCCAAACCGCTGAGTCAATTGCCGAGTCCAGGCACCCGCAGCTACCACAATATGATTTGTTTGGATCTTGCCGCGGTTTGTGTGGACAGCCTTGACCTTCCCCTCTGTGACCTCAATGTTGGAAACTTTTGTATGTGTCTGAATGGTTACGCCTAAGTCTCGCGCTGCTGAGGCATAACCAATGGCAATTGACTTTGGTTCAACATAACCATCGCGGGCAATAAAGATAATGCCTTTGGCATCAGGAACATCCAAGGTCGGCACTAATTCTTTGGCCTCTTCTGGTGTAAGGAATTTCAGCTCATGTCCT
>DTUY01000244.1 GCA_012963885.1 Candidatus Poribacteria bacterium
CTGACGGATATATAGTCTCCCATAACTAAACCTAAGAAGAAAGGGATAGCACGTTGATGAGCTTTTAGCCCGAAAACCTTGAGAATTATGAATTTGATCAGCCATCCAAGAAAAACCGAAAACCAGAAATCGGATAGCCCTCCCCAAGTCGCAGCGGTCATTACATAACCAATCGGATGAAAAGGCCACCATATATATTGGTGCCGCAAAAAGTAAAGGATTGATGTCGTTCCAGCTCCGATGATCATTGATTGGGTCCCGCCAATATTTGGGTCCGTCGGGTTGTTGATCCATCGTTCTAACCGTTGTCCAAAAACTTCGTTCCCGATGCCAATGATGTAGCCGTGAACTGATAGAGCACCTACTTTATACATCAAGTAGAGAAAAGCCCAAAACGATGCCAGCGTTCCTAAAATGATAGCCAACATCATCACCCAGATTAGATGCCGACTATTAATCTGGGCGCGTTCAGCAATTTTGAAAGCTTCAAGCTGATTGGGCATCGGATGCGAGACGTTGAGGCGATTGAGCCAGTAATAAAACGAAATTATGGTCAGATTACCTGTCCCAACCAAACGTGAACCGAAAACGACTGTCATCAACCGTGCTGGATCAAGGGCTAAAATTTCGTGCGATGGTGGCCCGGATTCTGCCCGGACTCGTGTAACACCAATTGCCATAAGCAAAAAAATGACCGCAAACCCGCAGATCCCCCACCATGTCATTCCGGCCCGCAGGGAGAATAGCATTAAGCCGATCAGGCCGAAGATTAGGCCCGTTACTGCTGTCCGGTAACCCATAGGTTCATTGGAGTCATCGATGGGAACTTGAGGATTGAGAAACTTTTGCCCGACATCACCAAGATGCCGCCGCGTACCCCAAAGGCCCAAAACACCGACAGCAAGCCATGCCCCGCCAGCTCGTTCTGCCATAAATAGTTCACCCTGTCCCATCATCCCGGTGCGGATAATCCGCTCTGATTTACCGAATATATAGAAGAACCAGGCAGACATGGAAATGTCGAGTGGAACGAAGAATGTCAGACCGATAATAAATGGATAAGCTGATAGCGAAACCCAGCCAACGGCATTCCACGGTTTCTCGTGAAACCAGTGAGAAATCGAATAATAGTTGAGTCGTACAGCTGGTATTTGTGGAAAAAGATGATTGAGTCCAGCTAGAATCTCGAAGAATCCTGCCACGCCGAAACCAATCCACATGATTTTACTTTGATAAAAGCGGTTTTCACCTTGTACCATCTGTAACGGCAACTGAACGATGGGGTAAGCCAGCTTTTCTTTTTCCGTCCACTGGGCTCGAATAATGATGTTGAGGCAGATGAGCACAAACCAAAGCATAGCTACAAATCCTGTCCAGACCAATATTGGAATCAGCCAACCGCCGAGATGCCGACTAATATAGAAGTTTGAATCACCCTTGAAGTAATCATCAAGCGCATTCTGTTTGGGAACAAACCACCAGGGAATCTCACGCCAAAAAAGGCTGGCCCACTCATTTTCAGAGGTGGCAAATTGGTAAGGGTGGGCTAAGATTCCAATTAAGAAAGTCATCATTGTATGACCGCCGATTGTCGAAACCATAACAACCATGATGTAGATAACTAGCATCTCTTGTGTAGTTAGCGCGTAACGCGGAGCAAACCGTTTTAGTGGAGAATTGCATACAATTAATACAAATAAAGTAAAAACAGCATTGAAAAAGAGTGAAACGAAGTTAAGCAGAAATTGCGGCTGGATTAATTCTGCAGCGTACGCCAACCAATAGGCGTTCCAAACAACTAGAATCGTACCTATCAGAATCGTTCGATAAGTAACACCAGAAGGAAATTGGTGCGTGTTAGGCATGGGTTTAATTCCATCAACTTAGACTTTAATCAGGATGCAATATGAACAAAATAAAACCGGACACTATCATATCATGTTCATTGAAAATGCTCAGCTTTATAAGTATGAATTATCAAGATCCAGTTGATCTGGAAAAATCTGCGATCTTATTCATATCTCGTTCTATTTGCATCTATGATGCAACTTGACCATCTCCAATAGATTTCGTGTCCTTTGCCCGAAGCAAAAATTATTTGTGTTAGATTCGTAGCATACAGCCAATAAGAAATATTAACGGTTTGGCTTTTGCTTCTAAAGCTTTTAAGATTGTTTTTTTCGTTCTATGTCCACACGTTTTCACTATGGTCATGCACATAAAGGAGACAGCGACGAAGAAGAAGATTAAAGCGACTAGTTGCAAGTAAGATTGAAAATGACAAAAATATGCCATCAATAACAGGAGATAGAAAATCCCAAGCTGTATTTGATTCATTATCCGTTTTATGTTCCCACCAGTAACCAAGTTTGAAGAAAAACATCGGCACGCTGGGATTAGGTGAAATTCAGATGGGAGCGAGGTCTATCCAAGGAGCATAAGAACGATAATCTGCAGAACCGATAGCTTTGATTTCATACCATTTCAATGGTAGTTTAGCCAGTGATTGTCTATATTTTACTATGCTATTAGCCCGATTTTATCTTCAACTTGATTCAACTCTCTTGACCTAAATTTCTGAAACGTCAATTTGAGGTAATCGGCATACGGCACTAATTACGATTTTCTGCCCAATCTGCCAAGAAGATGTTACAATTCCCTATTGAATCTGTTGAAGGATTTAGCGATATGTTTCATAACAATGATTTTAGAGGATCAGCTAAAATCAGCGGATCCTAAATTTTTATATCTGTTAGTTAAAATTTCATTTTTGCTGAGTCATTTATCGACTAAAATTACCAAGTAGATGGAATTTAACATCAATGTTGACTTATGTACTCATAGCCACAATTAATTCAAACAATAATGATCCCGGCAGCCGTGATAGAATTCGTGCGCTAGCCGAAGTTGTGCATAGCCATAATATTCCGATTACTTGGGCGGTCAGTTCTAAAGACGTCCAACCAATTGCCGAAAGCCTGACGAATTGGCATCAGGATTATGGCGATGATATAGTTATGATGTTGCCGGATTTTGGAAAGATTGATCTAAGAAATCCCGAGCAGGTTGTTACACTAAGGGAGAAAATTCCGGACCAAATTGTTAAACATCATGAGCAATTACAAAGCTTGCTGGAGTGGGTAGATCTAACGATTGCTGGTGCTAACCAAAAAAACCATATTTTGGTCTCTACACTTGCTCAACTTGGTTTTGATGGTCTTTGGGGATATGGTTCCAGCAAAGGAGACTGTGGCGCGCCCTTCTCTTTCTTTTACCCGTCAATTGAACATCACAATTTCGGTGGTGTGCCAGCCAGTCAAATTGCAGCTATTCCATTTTCATCAACCGGAACTACAGATCTGTGCGATTTGCTTGTGGGTAAAACCGTACATGAACCTTTGGACCTCTATATATCTAACCTAGACGGGAATTCCTGGTTGGGGTTTGTTCAGCAGGTTGATGCTTCAAAATTCTCGCGTCTCTCTACTGAATGTATTGATTCACTTGATGAGCATTTAGGCCGTCTAATTGGGTCTGATGTCCGAATACAGACACTTTCGGAGATGGTGGCGGACTACCGATCAAAGTTTGATCAAACAACAGAAACCTATCTGGCAAACGAGTCTCAGTGTTTATACTACAATCACCAATGTCAACTTACCTTTAATGCAGATCGGATAGAACCTGTACAGATGCATAATTATGTTTCTCCTTCAATGAATTCCAAAGATGGTAGCGAATTTGATCTGCCACCAATCGAAAATTTCCGCGCCCAACGGTCGCGTAACCAAGTAACGTTTCAGTTTGAAATTGAATCGGCGAAAACAATGCCTTACGGCTTTGCCATTTGGGGAAATCATATTGGGTTGGAATTATACCAGTCGAACGTCGACAATGTTATCTGGGTACGAGATCGGCTGTTACTGGTTCGTACAGATCTAGACGTAGGCAAAAACGATATTGAAATAGTTTTGACAATTTAAAAGACTAGGTTAAGTACTAAGTTTCGGTTAATTCTCCTCCTCAGAATGATATTTTCGTTGAAGTCGCTTAAGTTTTCTCTTAAAAGCCCTTTTGTTGAATCCTTGTTTTCCCATCAAACCATCTGTGATAGAAAAAATCCAGAACAGAATAGATTGAGTTAAGCCCGTCACTTTGAACCACCACTTTGGCCGAAGCATCAATTGCTTATTCTGTATCTTCAGAAGTTCCTGATGCGGCTTGTCCTCAATGTTCTCCAGTGCTTCTTTCAGTTTCTGCGGATCGAGTTTAATTCCCTCTTTGGTTCTTTGCGATTTCAGGATATCTTGAGCTTCACGAAAGTTGGTTAGGTCCTTCCAACTTTTAACCGGCCATGAATTTAGGTAGATGATTCCAAACCCAATTAACACACCGAAAAGATAAATCATTCCTTTTCTCGCTCGGCGCAAGTAAACTTGCCCCAAACCAGGTAAGATGATTGAAAGCAACATAGCAAATAGTGAAAGCTTGTGTTCTTCTCTTGGCTGTTCCATATTATTGCATTCACTCGATTTCATGTTGTCATATTGTTCTTTGCGCCCTTTACATCCTAAATGGATAACTGCTGGAAAAAAACACTCGCAAATGCAGTGCTGAACTGACTTAGATCAATTGACCTGCCAACAATGAAATGATCAGGATGATGACAGAGATAATCCAAGTCATTTCGTATAGAATCTTTGTCTGTTTTTAGGAGAGGTGCAGTGTACAAAACGGGTTGAACCGAAGACAGGATTGACATTGTTTTTCACCTGACTCTTTCCTATGATTGCTGTTCAATACCTAAAGATACTTTTTTCGACCAGTTAGTCAGTTCTTGTTCCAAGCCTCCGACTCGCTCCGGTTCCTGTTCAATCATATTGGTTGTTTCACCAATGTCATCATCTAAATGAAACAGGCCCTGGTTTTCACCTCTCATCAACTTCCAAGGCCCCTTGCGTATCACACAATCATTTTTAAACCGCCAAAACAAAGAACGCTCAGGTAACGAATTTCCTCCTGTCATCAAAGGTAATAGATCAAAACCATCAAGTTTCAGGTTGGCAGGGAGTTTCGCCTCAGCGATCGAAGCTAAAGTTGGCAATAAATCCATTGTCAACACCGTTTCATTAGTGACGGTTCCTGGTCGGATTTCACTTGGCCAGTAGGCAATTCCTGGTACACGGTGACCGCCCTCCCACAAAGAACCCTTTTTCCCTCTCAGCGGACCACTTGATCCAGGGCCAGTTGGGCCATTGTCAGAACAGAAGAAGATAAAAGTTTCCTGTTCCAGCCCGAGTGAATTGATTTTGTGGACAATTTGGTCGATACCAGTATCCATCGATTCCATCATCTCTTTGTATGCCGCCGCCTGATCTTGTCGACGTCCCAGAATCGGTTTGGGATTACCAACAGTTCGGTCAGCTGGATCGTTAGGTCCTTGATACGGATAATGTGGGCATTCATGAGCCAGATAAAGGCAGAAAGGACTATCCTGATGTCGCTGGATGAATGATAGTCCGTGAGAAGTAACTAAGTCAGTTGAATATCCTTCTTCTGGCACTAATTCAACATCTTGCCACCAGTCTTCAACACCAATTTGGTCAATATGTGAATGATAATCAATGTTACCACTGACAAACCCGACGAATTCATCAAAACCCTGATGTCGTGGATTGAATCTAGGTTCGTACCCAAGATGCCATTTCCCAAAAACCGCAGTCTTATAGCCGGCATTTTTGAGTACATCAGCAAAGGTAACTTTGTTCAGGGGTAAACCTTTGTCTCGATGGTTTTTAGCAGAAATCACGCCTTCGATACCACAACGCTGCTGGTAACATCCTGTTAGAAGTGCAGCTCGTGTTGGGCTGCAAACTGGAGCGTTAGAATGAAAGTCGGTAAATCTCAATCCACTACTAGCCAAGGAGTCTATGGCCGGCGTTTGCAAGTGCTTTCCACCATAGCAACTCGCATCACCATAGCCCATGTCATCAGCTAAAATTAAGATGATATTGGGCTTTCGTGCCATTACTGTTCCCCCTTTGGTTGGTTGCATCGATAATTGAAGAAAAGACTGCAAAAAATCAGACAAAATATTGATAGAGACAGCTTGTAGCTCTATTAATATCATTTGTGTGCTTACTATGATCTAAGGAGATTTAACCAATAGAAGAAATCAGCATGAAACCCCTCAGATTTTCACATAACATTGTAGCATTAACCAAAATTAATGACAATCCAAACGCCGTCCAGTGTTAATCCTGTAACCAAGCATAATTTTGAATTGATGAATTCCAAATTAGTATTGGTCTGCGGAGTCTTGTCCTTCCCAAGCAGATATGATACTATCTCTATAATATTCGCGTAAATAACTTCAATGATAATGGTGTCTTCAATATAGCTGATTAGCGCGACCATAACAAAGTAAAAAACTGAGGAACTGAAAAAAAGAATAAATGGAACTTTTGGCGATTAATGGAGGTCCACAAGCAGTCACTCTTGATCAACAGCAAGCTAATATGTGGCCAGTTATTGATGAGGAAGTAACTGAAGCTGTCGTTGCCCAGTTGAAAACTGGTAAACTCTCTTTCTCGGAAACCATCCTTGAATTTGAAAGAGAATTTGCAGACTATCACGGTTCCAAGTACGCTCTGGCTCATAATAATGGCACGGCTTCGATCCACGCTGCGCTGTTTGCTCTTGGTATTGGTCCAGGTGATGAAATTGTTACACCTGCCACTACCTTCTGGGGCACCTATATGCCAATCCTATCGTGCCAAGCGGTGCCAGTTTTTTGCGATATTGATCCTTTTACTGGCTGTGCGGACCCAGAAGATATTGAAAGGCGGATCTCATCTCGAACTAAAGCCTTAATTATCGTTCATTACAAAGGTGTGCCAGCTAATATGGACGCTGTTTTAAAGCTAACGAAACGGCATGGTATCTCTTTAGTTGAAGATTGCTCTCATGCACACGGTGCGACTTATAAGGGGGGAAAAGTAGGCACTTTTGGTGATATTGGTTGCTTCAGCATGCAATCGACCAAGCTACTGCCTTGTGGAGAGGGCGGCATCATAATCACCAATCAACTGGAATATTACGAAAGAGCAATTTGCCTGGGACACTACGAACGGATTCCTAATTTACAAACTGAAGCATACCGAAAGTATAAAACGACCAGTTTTGGATTTAAATATCGTATGTCATCTCTCTCAGCAGCCATTGCTCGTGTGCAACTGAGGCACCTTGATCGACGGAATAAAGATCGGGATCAGAACGTTAAATATTTACTAAAAAGTATTGCCCAATGTGATGGGATCCACCCTATCGAACTACCTGATTATATCTTTCGGGGTTACTATGGACCGCCCTATGTACGTTATCAAGCCAACGACCTTGGTGGCTTGGCTAAAGAGAAGCTTATTCAGGCACTTCAGGCTGAAGGTGTCAATGTCCAAGATGATGCCCCGGGAAAGATGAGAGAGAATCGGGATAGTGGTCATCTAACTGCTCTTTTTCAAGAACAGAATCATACCGCTTTCGCCCGACCAGAAACAGGAAAAGTCAATTATACTGAGGGTGATCTACCCAATAGTGAAAATCCGAGAAACGACCTGATGACAGTTCCCGCCTTTCCTGATGCAACCCAAGAATTGCTTGATCAATACATCAACGCGTTCAAAAAAGTGACGGGGAACTATGAGCGGTTACTTGATGGCTAAGTCCAAGCAAGCTAGATCAAAGTTGATCAAGACAATCTAAGATTGAGAAAAAGAGGTATCAATCATGGATCCTGACGCAATTCGATCCGAAGTTGATCGACACTTATCTGAACAACTACTGCAAAATCGGCACATTCAGCGCATTCAAGTAGCTATGGAAGGGCAGAAATCGAGCCAAACACGGCGTTCTCTTCTAGCTCGCGCTCTTCGGTTATCGCCATCTATTGCGCCTGAGGAATGTGAAATTGTGCACCACTGCTGTTCAGTACTCAAGGTTGAGACTGAAGTTGAACTGTACGTTTATAGTAGCAATGAAATGAACGCGGGTTGTACCCAACCTGAAGATGGGCGTGTTTTTATTTTGGTGTCATCAATTCTACTTGAGTCATTTGATCATGACGAATTATGCTTTGTTTTGGGACATGAACTTGGACACCATATCTACGACCACCATTCCATTCCACTCCCACTTTTGTTGGCAAATCATCAGAACCTGCCACCGCAGTTGGTATTCCTAGCACATCGATGGCAACGTCATGCCGAGGTTTCCGCAGATCGGGCGGGAATAGCCTGCGTAGGGCAACTTAACCCAGTTGCACGAGCTTTCTTCAAATTGTCTTCGGGTTTACGTTCGGCACCAGGACCAGCCCAAATTCAAGCATTCATTGATCAAGCCGAAGACCTTTATCAGGTAGATCAAGAAGCGGAAGGTTCTGATCGAACAGGACATCAAGATTGGTTGTCCAGCCACCCTTTCGCCCCAGTTCGTCTTCGTACAGCTCAGGCTTTCATACAAAGTGAAATTATAACATCAGATGGACACGCGATGCCCGAAGTTGAAGCTACAGTCGAAGAAATTATGCAGTTGATGGAGCCATCCTATCTAGAAGAAAATTCCCCATCTGCCGAAAACATGCGGCGTTTGCTGTTTGCAGCAGCTGTGGTCGTAGGAGATTCTCATGGATCTATCAGTATAGAGGAACGCCAGGCTTTGGTCGACCTACTGGGGCACGATGCGGTGCCATTCACCTTAGATCCAGAACGGTTAGCCGAAGTTCTCCCGGAGCGAATTGAGTCGGTAAAAACATCTGTCCCCATGGGACGTCGAGTACTATTAGTAAGGGATCTGACCCTAATTGCTAGGGCGGATGGGCATATCCAACCAGACGAAATTAAGGTTATCGAACAAATTGCCTCTGATCTTGGCGTCTCACCTGAAATTGCATGGGTAACCTTCGAAAGTCCAACCGAACTTGACTAAGCTAGAAACTAGTAGGACGTCATCAGCAGATTGATAAGTCAGCAAGTAGCGGATAAGCTATTTCCAAAGAATGAGGAACTAGAAAAGTGAATAATACATCGTAAATTCAATAAAAGAAGAACGTGCTGATCCTCAAAGTTTATCATGAGATGTTGCAAATAGGACCAAGTAAAGAGGATCTAGACTTTGCTCAGGACCGGTGCAGGCTGGACCAATAATCACATAGCAGAAGCTCACTTGATTATCTTGGTATACAGGCTGTGTCAAGAGAGGATGTGCGTTGGAGCCTGCAGTTGCAGGCCAATCAACTTGTCAAGATCGAAAGTCTCGAATCAGAGAGCATCTCCTAACGAAGTTGTGCGAAAAACGTAAAAAAAGAACGAACTTAAGCCCTGACTTAACTTAAGGAATAATAATGGGTAATTCTGCCAGTGCAAAGTGCGGAAATTGTCCATCGGATGGAAGATATTTTGGATGCTTACCATTTGCTGTATGATCCAGACTGTCTGGCCATCTGTTTAGATGAAAATAGCATAGGCTTGTCATTTATTGAAATTAACCGAACTCCCAAGTTGAATGATATTATTAAACGATGTGTAGAGACTCAAAAAGCGCAGTCAGATGAAGTTTAATTAGATAGTGTAAGTAAAATTATTGTTTCACTTGTAGTAATTCCTATCTTTCAGAGTTTTAGTTCTCTCTCCGAATCGAAGCACCAATATCTTATCGTGATGCAAGTGCAAGATATTAGCATGCTCAGGAAACTTCAGCAGGTCCGATCTGATTTCGTTACTAACGCGTCACACGAACTGCGAACCCCTTTAACAGCAATCCAAGGATGTGCTGAGACTTTATTGGATAAAGCAAATGGCAAGAAAAAGCAGCGTCAGCAATTCATAGTTAGAATTTATGAACAAGCCATCTATCTGTCAGGTTTAATTTCAGATTTGCTTAATCTTTCAAAAATTGAATCTGGTGGTCTGCACCTTAATTTTGAAAACTGTAAAATTGCTGACCTACGCGGTAAAATTACGAATTTGTTTGAACCGCTTTTCTCTGAGTCAAAAATGACTTTTGAATGGCGAATCTTAGATAACTCAACAGATATCTACGTAGATCAAGAACTTATTATCCAAGTCCTGGTCAATTTGACAGACAACTCGATTTAAATACTCCGAATCAGGTGGTATGATATCTGTATTGATTCAGACTGAGGAGCCACACATCGTCTTCCAAGTTAAGGATACGAGCAAGGGTATTCCGGAGCAAGAGCTTGAACGGATTTTCGAGCGATTTTATCGCGTGGACACCAGCAACGCTAATCAAGTAAAAGGAACCGAATTGGGACTGTCCATTGCCAAACACATCATATTACAACACGATGGCAAAATTTGGGCGGAAAGCGAAGTTGGTGAGGGAGCGAGTGTATTCTTTTCCGTCAAAAAAGCAACTAAATAACGCTCCTCCTTTAAGATAAATTCAACCTTTACTTGAACAGGAGAAGTAGCACCGTGACGACAAAACCCAAAATCCTTTTTATGTGTGTTGCTAATTCATGTCGCAGCCAAATGGCTGAAGTGTTAGGCCATCACTATCTAGGGCATAAATTCGATGTTTACAGCGCTGGATCCAAACCGACGCAGCCAAATGCACGTGCTTTAAAAGCCCTAAAAAGTTGCGGGTATGATACTACTGCGCTGTTTTCAAAATCTTTTGATCAGGTTCCCGATGACATGGACTATGTCATTAGTTTGTGCCAAGAGCAGGAACTCACTTGTCCAACCTTCCCAGCCACAGTAAAGGTGTTGGCTTGGCCAACACCTGATCCAGTCTCAGCGTCAGGCCAGAAAAATGAGATACGAGAATTTTTTACTGAAACGCTTAGATCAATAGAACAAAAAATCATTCAATTCCAACAGGAACTAAGCGACAACTGATTACCAGTGAAATACTCAACACCAGCCATAATCCTCTGCGAATTTTTGGGTTCACTTTTTCTGGTTTTATCTGCAGTTTCACCAATTATCCTCTTTGATCAAGTTCTGGAATCAGGCATAGCTATCGCGGTACTCGCGGATAGTTTAGCGGTCGGTTTTGTGTTGTTCGGTTTAATTGAGATTTTTGGTCCAATCAGTGGCGCACATTTTAATCCAGCTGTTAGTGTTGCTTTAGCAATTACTGGACGAACCAAGTGGGTGCATGTCCCAAGCTATATCATTTCACAAGTTCTCGGTGGCATAGTTGGTGTCCTCTTTTCACACCTGATGTTTTATCACCAAATTCCGAAAATCCTATCAATCTCAGTAAAAGTTAGGTCTGGTGGAAACTACGTGGCAGAAATCCTAGGCACCTTTATCCTATTGATTGCCATTTTATTGTTGATACACTACCAATCTGATAAGTTAGCACTGATTATCGGACTGATAGTTGGGGGTGAACTCATCACCACATCAAGTACGATGTTCGCCAATCCACAGGTAACATTGGCCAGAACACTAACATACTCACAGGCAGGAATTCGACCAATGGACGCGGCCATTTTTATTATTATGCAGCTGGTTGGTATGCTACTGGCAGTAGGCACATGGAAATTTTTGGAGAAAAGCCAACTGCCAAAATCATAAAAACATAGAACAAAAAAATATAAATCACCAACAATGATTCACCTAAATATACCAACTGAAAAGGTGGCTCTACAGACTATACACGGTAGAAATGTAGCAGGATATCTACCATCACTTGGAAATAATTGGCCGGTCCTCTATTCTCTTACCAACGATACTACCTCCATTGCAGCCCCAAGTATATAGCTGTCCCTAGTACTCAACCACAAAACCGCTTTACAATTCCAGACCACCGAGTTATCATGTAGAAAGTACAATCTAATCTCGGCATGGTTTCCTTAATTGTATCTCTGCCAAAACCATTTCAGCTCCTCGCTAAAACATAGAAATTTGCTGTATTTTCGACCTGAAAAGCTAATTCCAGCGATTAGGCGTCTCCTGATACAAATAAATTCAGCCTTGACTTGGCCGGATTTTGCCAGCCAATATGTTTGAAAAATATGTCAGAAAACTTAAAACGCACACCTCTACATCATATACATAAACAACTTGGTGCAAAACTGATTGAATTTGGTGGATGGGAGATGCCGGTTCTATACAGTAACATCATCGATGAGCATCTCACAGTTAGATCAAAGGTAGGAATATTCGATCTTTCCCACATGGGAGAAATAGAAATCTTTGGGCAGGGCGCATTAAAATTGGTTCAGAAACTAATCACTAACGATGCGGCAGGGAAACTGGTTGATGGACGTGTTCTGTATAGCCCAATGTGTAATCCAGCAGGTGGTATTATCGACGATTTGCTTGTATACCGTCTGGCAGAAGATCGGTACATGCTAGTTGTGAACGCATCCAACATCGAGCAGGATTTTGAATGGATATGTTTACACAATAGTGAAAAGACAAACGTCGAAAATCACAGTGATCAAACTGTTTTGATTGCCTTGCAGGGACAGAACTCACCTCAGATTCTTCAAACACTCTCAGATATCGATGTGACAGCCATTCAATACTATTGGTTTAAAGAAGAAAATATTGCTGGTATTCCTGTTATCATCTCGCGCACAGGATATACGGGAGAGGTTGGATTTGAGTTATATGTTGATGCTGATTACGGAGCAGATCTCTGGGATAACCTCTACAAATCGACTATCGCAGCGGAAGGGTTGCCCATTGGACTTGGTGCGAGAGACACACTACGATTAGAAGCAGGTTTGCCTTTATATGGCAATGATATTGACCAAACAATTACCCCTTTGGAATCAGGATTAAGTTGGACGGTCTCTCTTAAAAAAGAAGATTTTATTGGGCGGGATGCGTTGATAAAGGAAAAAAAACAAGGGACCACACGCTGTTTAATTGGCTTCCGGATGCAGGATCGAAGTATTGCCCGTCCACATTATCCGATTTACCAAGACAAAGAATGCGTTAGCAAAGTCACTAGTGGTGGACTTTCACCAACCTTGGGAGCTAATATCGGGTTGGCATACTTGCCAACCGAACGAGGGAAGATCGGTTCAAAAATCGAAATTCAAATACGCCAAAAGTTTCATCCTGCCGAGGTTGTCCCAATACCATTTTACAGTCACCAGAACCCTACTGTGTAATTTCACTCTTCATGATTCAAAAAAATGTTGAACACATAAACGAACAAAAATGAGTCAAGCTTTTAGACTGGTTGCATTTTCCCTTTTTATTGCTTCTTCTTATCAGGATGTGGAGGGACAAGAAGTATCTCTTATTCAAGATGAAGAGGTTAGTGCAACCGTAGTTCTACCTGATTTCCCTTCTCGAATAGAAAAACATGCTGGACAGTTATTTTGTCGTTACTTGGCCATGATGGCAAACCAATCTTTGGTACCATCACCAATTAGGGAATCAGAATTCACCTCTAATTCCGGACAATCGGTGGTTTTGATAGGTAAATCGGAGTCGAATCAGATAATTCACCAAATGGTTAAAAAGGGGCTCTTCAGACTTTCTCAAGACTCACCTGGAGGCGACGGAATCGTTGTAAAGACAATTTATGATCAGCAAACGAACTATTTAGTTATCGGAGGCAGCAGCGACCGAGCAGTTCTTTATGCAACAACACATTTCCTAGAACAAACAGGAAAAGTTGGCGTCTTTTGGGATGGAGAATATATCCCGAAACGCAAGAGTTGGAAAGTTACAAACCTGAGTATAAATGAAAAACCCCACTTCCCGTTGCGCCAATACAACCAAGGATGTGTTTTTACCTATAGCTGGATTATTGGGATCTAGATCAACAGAAACATCATCTGGACTGGGCTGCGTGGAAGAAACAGAATCGGCTCATGTGGCCTGGTGGCATTGGTAAATCGGAAGATGGTGACGCATTCGATGCTTGGTCTCAGAAACACATTTTCGGCAGCGAAAGAATATGGGCGCACCGATTTGGGCATCCAATTTTTCAGTCCAGAGGATCATCTCTACAACTATGATCCCTATCCAGAAAAACGAGTTAGTGACGATGCACAAGAGGAAGATCAAATTATTGCTCAATTCGCTAAGGATACACTCTCAAAAATTCAAGAATCGGATCTTGAAGGAGTTTGGTATGCCAGTGGATGGGCACTCTTCAATCCAAGATGGCGTCAAGAAACGGCTGAGGCTTTTTTTCAAGTTATCGGCAAAAATAAATTCTATATCGCTGACACATGGGGTGAAAGTCATCCCATCCATAAACGCTACCAGTATTTTTACGGACACGATTGGGTGTTTGGCATACTCCATTCTTTTGGCGGTGATACCTCTCTTCATGGTAACGTCGCTGACTTAATCCAAAAGGTTAAACGGCTAGTTAGTGATCCGGAGGCGTCAAACTGCCTCGGTCTATATATCAACCCGGAAGTTATAATTTATAACGATTTTTATTTCGATCTCGCTGCCCGTCTATCGTGGATCCCTCAGGATGTCCAACTGGATGATTTTATCTTTGATTATGCTGAACGTCGATACGGTACAATATCGGCTCCTCTTATGGCACAAGTTTATCAAGAATTAGTAGCAAGTGTGTACAGTACGGATGATCGAATCTCCCCCTTTTGGCAGTCACGGATGGGAACTGATTTTCCAGCCAACCTCCCAGACCGTCTATCCTATATAACACATTTGGAACGGGCATTAAAAATTGCACTCACCCAAATAGATTGTCAGGAAAACAATGACTTGTACCAGAAAGATCTGGTAATGATTGCTAAACAGCTGGTAGGAGAAGTTTTTAATGGGTATTCGTTGCGACTTTATAACGCCTTTCAATGGAAAGATAAAGAGACGTTTCAAGAATCAGCGTCTGTCATGAGATCATGTCTTGACATAGTGGCGTCTTTAATCGAATCCCGAAAGGAGTATTGGTTAAAACCGGTACTGGATCACATTTACCAATATCCAGCCATGACAGATGATCGAAAGAAAAATGTGGAATATTATTTTAAAGACTCCGTTTTGAGTTTTGCGCTCCGAGACAACCTGCGTGACTATAATCGACGTGACATTGTTGAGATGTTTCATCTCTACCATCGTCCTCGAGTAGAAGCTTATCTCAATTACTTAGAGGAAAAAGTCTTAGACGGAAATTTTGAGTTCAGTAAAAAAGAAATTGAACCCATTTATTGTTCTATTGAGGAAAGCTGGATGAAAACACCTATTTTCTCTTTCTCCTCAAAAATTGAGAACCAGCACGCGATCCCGCTGGTGGAAGAGGTTTTAGATCAAATCCAATCCGTTTCAAAAGCAATAATTCCTGACATTACATCTGACATACGAAACGGAGGATTTGAGGAAGGAAGCGGTAAACTTACCGGATGGCAGATCGCGATTCAGAACGTCGACGTATTCATACGTCCAACCTCCGAGATAAAAAAGAAGCAAGAATCAACTGGTAATCCCGAAGGTATGGCCCTGTATTTTTCAGCAGACACTCAAAATCGATACAAGACATTTAGCGTACAGCAAAAAGTCCTGTGGACCAGTGATTCCCGAATATCGGTCAGATACAAGATAGAGAAGTCTTCGCCAACAGGAAATGCAAATCTAAAAATCATCGGTCATGATGGTACAGGTCAAAGTCGCTTACAACTCCTCTACTACTGGGGAGGTGACTCTTGGGATCGGAAAAACGAGGGACCTGAAACTGGTGGACTCTACACAGCAGCGTACCAGTTTGAAGCTCCTAAGGGCAGTTGGCAGGAAATAGATCGGGATCCGGTTCAAGATCTTGATCGGATACATGAAACCGGAGTATGGAACAGCTTGGAGATTGAAACGCTTACCTTGGCGCTTGGAATCTGGGTGTACGAAGAAAATAAAAATTTTATAGAAGGTTGGTTTGACGAAATTAGAATGTATCCTAACAAAGAAAACGAGGAATTTTAAACCAAATGGCAGACGAACTTAGACATCCAGAGGATCTTAGATATAATGAATCCCACGAGTGGGCCAGATGCAAAGATAATATTGTTACGGTTGGAATATCGGATCACGCTCAGGCGGAGCTACAAAATGTCGTTTATGTCGAGTTGCCTGAAGTTGGTTTTACCACCAAGCAAAAGGAGGAATTTGGAGTAATTGAATCTGTCAAAGCTGCCTATGACCTGTATGCACCAGTAAGTGGCGAAATTATCGAAATCAATGAGGAACTTGAGTATACGCCAGAACTGGTAAATGAAGACCCATATAATCAAGGGTGGATGATAAAAATTCGGATGGATGATTCTAATGAATTGGACAATTTACTCTCTGCCGAAGACTATTTTACTCACATCGAAAGCAAAGAAATGGGTGAATAATGTCAGACTTGCATCGAAAAGACCTATTCGTTAACCGTCATCTGGGGCCCCGAGTTGAAGAGCTCAAATCGATGTTGAAAACCGTTGGGTATGGTTCAATTGACGCACTCATAAAGGATGTCGTCCCAGAGAGAATCCGAGATATTCAGCCGCTAAAATTTGATCAGGCCTGGACAGAATTCGACGTCCTGAATAAACTAAAAAAAATCGCGTCCAAAAATGATCTTTATCGATCGTTCATCGGCATGGGCTACTACAATTGCATTACGCCCCTCGTCATCCAAAGAAATATTCTTGAGAATCCAAGTTGGTATACTGCTTATACACCTTACCAAGCAGAAGTTGCTCAAGGTCGGCTTGAAGCGCTGTTGAATTTCCAAACAATGATTATTGATCTAACTGGCTTACCAATAGCCAACGCGTCGCTTCTTGATGAAGGAACAGCGGCAGCTGAAGCTATGGCAATGTGCTTGTCAGTGGCAAAACCAGATGTCAACAGAATTTTTTTTGTGTCAGAGACCTGTCATCCGCAGACAATCGAAGTTGTTCGCACACGTGCCGAGCCACTTGACATTGAGCTGATAATTAGTGACCATCAAACGATAACTTTCGATCAAACAATCTTGGGAGCAATTGTCCAGTATCCTACCACAGATGGTGTTGTTCATGATTATGGGGAATTTGCGGAAAAAGTTCATGCTGCCAGCGGGCTATTGGTTGTTGCCGCCGATCTGCTTTCACTAGCGCTTTTAAAGCCTCCCGGAGAATTCGATGCGGATATTGCTGTTGGTTCCACACAACGATTCGGAGTACCGATGGGTTATGGAGGGCCACATGCCGCCTACTTTTCTACTAAAGAGAAGTTCAAGCGCAAAGCGCCAGGTCGGATCGTTGGGCTTTCACAGGATACCGAAGGTTCTCCAGCAATCCGTCTTGCACTGCAGACACGTGAGCAGCATATACGACGAGAAAAAGCAACTAGCAACATCTGTACAGCACAAGTACTGCTGGCTGTCATGGCAAGTATGTATGCCATCTACCATGGGCCAGAAGGGATTCGTCATATTGCTAAGCGAATTCACGCACTCACACATCTACTCCGTGAAGGGCTTAAGCTGCTAAATTATTCGCTCAGCGCCGATCATTTTTTCGACACAATTAGCATCAATCTCGGATCCGTCGATCTCAATTCGTTGTTATCGGTTGCTCAACAGAAAAAGATTAACTTGCGGATTTTTAATTCTGATCGTGTTGGTATTTCTCTCGATGAAACAGCTTCGGTTCAGGACGTTCAAGATTTGCTTCAAGTTTTTTCTATCAATCAGGAACTTTCATTTGATTTTGACCGACTAACTGATGGAATCATCGAATCTTACCCGTCGGATTTTGGCAAACTACAGAGAGAGAGCTCTTATCTAACCCATCCAGTTTTTAATACATATCACTCTGAAACCGAGATGCTGCGATACATACATCAACTTCAGGAGAAAGACCTATCTTTGGCCAACTCCATGATCCCGCTTGGTTCTTGTACTATGAAGTTGAATGCAACTGCCGAAATGGTTCCTGTAACATGGCCAGAATTTAGTCAACTTCATCCATTTGCTCCAATTGAACAAACAGAAGGGTACCAGTTACTGTTTGATCAACTTGAGTCTTGGTTGTCTCACATTACCGGTTTTGACGGCGTCTCACTACAACCAAACGCTGGATCACAAGGCGAATATGCAGGCCTTTTAGTTATTCGCCAGTATCACCGAAGCCGCGGTGAAGGTCATAGAAACGTATGTCTGATTCCTAAGTCGGCCCACGGCACAAATCCAGCCAGCGCCGTGATGGCTGGAATGCATGTCATTGTTGTGGATTGCGACACCGAAGGAAACGTAGACCTAACTGACCTCCAACGAAAATCACAGGAGTACAAACAAAATCTGGCAGCGATGATGATCACTTATCCCTCAACTCACGGGGTATTTGAAGAGGGAATTAGTGAAATCTGTCAAATTATACATCAGCATGGCGGACAAGTATACATGGACGGAGCGAATCTGAATGCCATGATTGGCCTATGTCGACCCGGTGATTTCGGTCCGGACGTTTGCCATCTGAACCTGCATAAAACCTTCTGTATCCCTCACGGTGGGGGAGGTCCCGGCATGGGACCAATTGCAGTCAATGAGCACCTAATACCCTTTCTGCCAACCCACCCAATTGTAAGTAAACAAAAGGATTCTTACACCATTGAACACACACTTACCTATGACTTGCAAGAAGCTGATGGTATCGGTCCAGTTTCATCAGCTCCGTGGGGAAGCGCAAACATATTGCCAATTTCGTGGGCCTATATCGCTATGATGGGATCAGATGGACTGAAACAAGCAACAGAAATTGCTATCCTAAACGCCAATTATATTGCCAAATGTTTAGATCCATACTACTCTGTAGTCTATAAAGGTCAACATGGACTTGTGGCTCATGAATGTATCATCGATCTCCGCAATTTCAAGAAAACTTCGGGGATTGATGTCAGTGACGTGGCCAAGCGCTTAATGGATTATGGATTTCATGCACCTACGGTATCCTGGCCTATCCCAGGCACTATGATGATTGAACCGACTGAGAGCGAATCAAAAGCTGAACTAGATAGATTTTGTGATGCGATGATCGAAATACGGAAAGAAATTGCTGACATTGAAAATGGAGAGTCAGACCGCAACGATAACGTACTCAAGAACGCGCCACACACAGCCCTACAGGTAACGACAACAGAATGGTTACACCCGTATTCTCGACAGAAAGCAGCTTTTCCTATGCCTTGGATTGGCAATCGGAAATATTGGCCTCCTGTTGCACGGATAAATGAAGCTTATGGTGATCGAAATTTAGTTTGTGCCTGCCCACCGCTTGATTCGTACTCAAGTGAATAGAAACTAACAAAGGCAAAATTATACAACCTTTCTTACACTGAATCTATCATTTCCAGAAAGGTATCTTCGGTTAGTATTTGGATACCTAGCGCTATCGCTTGGTTTTTCTTGTTGCCCGCATTTTCACCACCGACCAAAAAATCGGTGTTTTTGCTAACGTTTGAACTGACCTTCCCTCCCATCAGTTTAATCCTTTCGCTCGCCATTGATCGCGTCATACCGATTAAGGTTCCAGTTAACACAAAAGTCTTTCCAAGGAATGATCCTTCCACTTGACCTAAGTCGACAGGCGCTTCTGCTCGCATCCGCAATCCTGCCAATTTCAGTTGATCAAAGAGTTCTCTATTATCCGGCTGAGCAAAAAAATCGACTACGCTTTCAGCTGTTCTTGAACCAATCCCATGTATTGTTCCAATCTGTCCAACTTCAGCAACAGAAATCGCGCCTATTGAGACAAAGTAATCAATTAAGAGATCAGCAGCACTTTGTCCTACGTGAAGAATGCCGAGTCCAAATAGAACTCTCGACGCCGGTTTTTGTTTGCTCGAAGCAATAGCTGAGATAAGGTTTTCCGCTGATTGGTCGCCAAACCCCTCAAGGACAAGCAAATCATCTTTCTGTAAATGATAAAGATCTGCTATATTAGAAACCAAACCAACCTCAATAAGTTGTTTGACTGTCTGTTTACCTAGTCCTTCAATATTTAACGCATTCCGAGATACAAAATGCTCGATTCGACGTTTTCGTTGGTCTGGACATTCAACATTAATGCAACGAATTGCAGTTTCCTGTTCAGAACGCTGTACCTGCTCACCACAAGAAGGACAGGTATTTGGGAAACGAAAGACTTTTTCCCATCCAGACCTCTTTTCAGCCAATACAGACACTACTTTAGGAATCACATCACCTGACCTTTCAAGAACAATCCAATCGCCTACCCGAATATCCTTACGGGTAATTTCCTGTTCGTTATGCAGAGTGGCATTCTTAATCCGCGCGCCGGCAATCTCAACCGGATCCAAGGTTGCGACTGGTGTAAGGACTCCTGTTCGACCTACTTGTATTTCAATCTGGTTGATCCTTGTAGTTGCTTGACTAGCGGGGAATTTGCAACATATGGCCCAGCGTGGACTCTTGGTACGAACGCCAAGCAATTCCTGATGGTTGATGTTATTGACCTTGACCACAATGCCATCAGTATCGTAATCCAGATTTTTATACTGATCTCGCCATTCGTAATAGTATTGAATGACTTCTTCCATGGATGAATAGACATTGGCCATTTCATTGACCTTAAATCCCAAATCCACCAGCATCTTCAAACCCTGGTCATGTGTCTCCAGATCTACTCCATAACTTAGACGATATATAAAAATATCAAGTGGGCGTTGTGTAACAATATTGGAATCCAGCAAACGCAAGGATCCGGCAGCCGCATTTCGAGTGTTAGCAAAAGGTGACTCACCAGCATTTATGCGAAGCTCATTGACTTTACCAAGTTGGCTTTTGGGTATGAACACCTCACCTCGAACTTCCAAAATGCTGGGTACTGACATATAGTTCAGCTGTTTCAACTTCAAGGGAATGGACTTAATCGTTCGCACATTAGCTGTTACATCTTCCCCAAAATCGCCATCTCCACGAGTCAAACCATAAGACAGATATCCATCCTCGTAATTCAATGCCACGCCCAATCCATCAACCTTTAATTCTACAACATATTTAATTTCCTGATCTGGCAACGTCTTACGAATTCGTCGATCAAAATCATAGAGTTCTTCTGATGTGTATGTGTTCTCCAGACTCAGCATAAGCCCATGATGGCGAATGCGTTCACCAAGGACCATTTGCCCACCAACACGTTGAGTGGGGGAGTTGGGGGTAATCAGGCTTGGATTTTCTTTCTCCAGTTTCTCAAGTACCTTCATCAACATGTCAAACTCAACATCTGAAATCTCCGGCTGATTCTCGACATAGTACTTATGTTCATGATAATGTAACTCATCTCGTAAAATTCTTACTTGGTCTTCAGTCATTATTTCACCCCAAAGGACATTGATAACCGGCTAAATGTTACATCGACATAACCGTAATACATGTAGACAAAAAATCCACTAGACAAGTTTACATGAACTCTTAATCATTTTCCTTGATGTTTTTCGTCGGTCTTGGTATGCTACCGCCAAAAAATTGTTGGTGAATTCATGTCAGCCTCTCATCATCTAACAGATAAACAAATTTCGTCTTTCAAAGAAAACGGATATTTAATAATTGAGAAATTCATTGAAGAAGAAATTGTACAAAGTTGGAGAGATCAACTTTGGAATCATTTAGGATCAGACCTAGAAGATCGTCAGAGTTGGCCTAACGACTACGTTATAGAAGGATTCAGTGTTTCACCGCCAGAACATACTTTCGGTAGTTTACCACAGGTAAATACGGTAATTGAACAATTAGGAGATGGTATGTTCAATGGAGGCGGGGGTCAAATTTTAGCCCAATGGCCTAAGCCAGATCAGGAATGGGGTATGCCGGGAAGTGGACACATTGACGGCTATGGTCCAAATGGCTGGTCTGGTGGATTCATGCTAGGAGCAACGACCTATTTGTACGACGTTGAGCCCCAAGGAGGCGCTTTCATCTACTGGCCCAAAAGTCATTTCTCAACCCATGAGTATTTCCGAGAATTTCCGGAGCAGATTGATGGAAGTTTCAACCAAATCGAAGATTGGGGATGGCATATATTTTCGGATCGATCGCCAGAAGGTCCTACACAATACATTGCCAAAGCAGGATCTGTCGTTTTTTGGCACTGTTTTCTTTGCCACACAGGTTCTGGGAATATACGCAACATACCCAGATTTGGGTTATTCGCTCGATGGAGTTACAAAGAAAAAGAGAAAATGCGTTATGAAATCCCCGAAGATTTATGGAAATATTGGGCAATTTGAAAAAGAAAGGATAGATAAAAGATGAGTTGGCACTTTAAGCTTGTCGCTGGACCATTTGGCTTTACTGAGGGCCCTGCATGGACCGGAGAAACAGTGTTATTCACTGATATTCCGAACAACAGGATTATGAATTATGACCCCGAAAGTAACGAAACGAAAGTCTTTCGGGAAAACACTAACGAAGCCAACGGTTTAATGTTTGATTCAAACGGTCAACTGTATGCGTGTGAGGGTAGAGGACGCCGGATTGTACGCTATAATGACGATGGAACGTCAACTGCAATTGTTGACAACTTTCAAAATAAACGGATGAATAGCCCAAATGACTTAGCCTTTGATGCCAAGGGGAGACTATGGTTTACAGACCCGCGTTACGGATCAAAGGT
>DTUY01000245.1:0-7581 GCA_012963885.1 Candidatus Poribacteria bacterium
CACTAACGGGTGCGGTTTGCCGACTAACGTCGTGCGGGCGGAATGCATACGCGTTCCCTGCAGTTCGACACCGATTTCTTTCAAGAACTCGTCTTCCGGCCGTGTGCTCGGAAGACAAACCAGGGAGCCTCCCTCCTGGACCCATTTTGCGAGCGCTGCCCGCTCAGTCCTCGAGAGAGGCAGCCAGTTAAAAATTACACGATAAGGCTCGAGGAAACTGGCCTCGCCGACCCGTTCCAGGGGTAGCACATCGATCGGCACCCCATCCCGAAGCATCGTGACGCCAATGCCCATATGCCCTGTGATGACCTCCTCTAAGTCGGCGTTCTCCCACAACATGGCATCCGACCACCAACATGGCATAGGAAGTCCCCAGATAGCTTGGATAGTTCCGCAGATCCCGCATTCCCTGAATGACCGCGAGAAAACTCGTTTGCTGTTCTAGAGACGCAACCTGTACAAAAAAACGATCGGGCCAAGGCCACCTCGAAACTGGCGACATTCAATAGCGACGACGCAACCACGGTCTGTTCGTACCAGCGTCGATACGTTTGCCAAGGAAAGCCTTCCGAATCACTTTTAGGATCCTGCAAAACGATAAGCTCTTTCTTCGTGCCACGCAGCAGGTTTTGAAAATAGTTGTACTCCAGAAAAGCCTTCTGAAAGACCGCTTCCACATCCTCTCCATCGCGCGTCGGATCGGTCATTTCACTACGCGCCGTGTCTGACCAGACCTGGGCAATATAACCGTCGACTTCCGGAAGTTCCGCGACCCCCGCATGCGGAAAGACCATGGGATTGATCGCGGAGTCAAAAGGGCTGTGAGCTGCAACGAGACACTTCACTTGTGGGTCACAGGTATCAGCGTATTTAAAGAGATCGCGGAGGTGGTTTTGGTAAAGCAAGGCCATCAGACGCCGGGCCCTCCAACGGGACTTGGCATTCGGCTGCAGGATCGACCCACGGAGTTCCATACTCCGTTGTCCAGGTCGCTTTAAAGACAAGGCTATAACCCGCCGTGGAAAAAAACTCCGGCTCCTCCGCGACAATGGCATTGGCACCAGCGCGGATGGATCGTTTTACAAAAGCTTTCTGATACCGTTGCCAATGCGGGTTGGGAACCAAATAGGCTCCTTCATCAAACATCCCAAAGTCACTACCGTCAGCGGCGCGTTGAATCTTATCTCGATGCGGCAGACCGTCATACTTCCCCGTCACGTAAGCTCCGGTGTAATCTTGGCTACTATTGAACATTACCCACGGCTCGTAACCCTGAGCTACCCAAGACTCAATCTGTCCCTCGATGTCCGTCGTGTGATCTTCGAAATAGATGATGACCACATCCGTGGCAAGATCCCAACGATCGTCATATCCGCCAAGTATCTGAAACGAGGTCGTCGGACGCTGTCCCTCTGGCTCGGTTTAACGTTTTCTCTCGACTGCCGTTCATTCCTCTCCTGCGGGCGCGATCGCGGACTTCTAGCAGATGTCTCTTGTCTCCAAGAACCCCTGTCGATCGGTTCGAGAGCCTGCGCCATACACGCGCTTGGCAACAGGCTGCAGACGAGCCCTAACAGGCCCTTACCTCTTCGCTTTTTGTCACGCCATTTATTTTTTGAATGGCCAACCGATTTTGAAAACATAACCTGCCACAATAGTATTCGGATTATTGTACCCGATAATGATTAACTTTATCTTCGTCTAACTCTACACCTAATCCAGGACGTTCAAAAGGCCGAGCCTCCCCTCCTTTTATTGGTAGATCCTGACACAGGATGCTTTCCTCGTAATAAAACGGGCCAATGATATCACAGGGAATCTGGTCAGGATTAATGCCGGGTGTGGACATCGCCAGATGAATCATAGCCGAACTAGCGATTCCCATCTCCAGATTACTTCCGACAGTGCAGGTCAACCCCGCTGCTTCAGCCACCGCGGCAATCTTTCGTGCCGAGCCGATACCTCCACCTTTACCCACATAAACAGAAATGACATCAGCTGCCTTAGCCTTAACAACGGTCATCGCGTCTTGCAAACTGAACACGCTTTCGTCAGCCATTATCGGCAGGTTAACTTGACTGCGCACGTCAGCTAACCACGTCACATCCAGTGCGGAAACCGGTTGCTCAACAAATTGAATATCAAACTCGCACAACCTTTGAATGGTTTGAATCGCCGTGCTGGATGACCAGCCGCCGTTGGCATCCACCCCTAATTTAATTTTCTCCCCAATTGCTTCCCGTACCGCACGTACACGCAAAATATCGGTTTCTGGTTCAAGTCCAACTTTAACTTTCATGGCTTGGAATCCGATGCTGACTGCCCAGCTAGCGATTTCCGCTGCTTTCTTTGGTTCTGTGCCCGAAACTGAAAACTTAGTGGCGACGAAATCTCGAACTGGACCGCCTAGTAAGCGGTATATGGGTAACCCAACAGATTTCCCCAATATGTCCCATAGTGCCATCTCCAATGCTGATTTGGTGAAAGGATTACCAACAATGGCAGCACTGATTTTCAGGGTTAGCCATTCTATCTCTGTGGGGTCCTTTCCAATGAGTAGCGGGGCGAAGATATTTTTGATGTAGTGTGTAGAGGTAATGTGATCTTCTCCGCTCCAAACAGGATCACAAGAGACTTCACCCAGACCAATAATTCCATCATCCGTAAAGATCTTGACAATAACGAAGGTAGACGAGTTCCTGTTACTACCAAGACTTGAAACAATTGCTAAATTTGGTTTTTTCTGGATTCGAATGGGGATAGTTTCAATATGAGTGATATTCATAATTTCATCTTAGACAATTAGAGTAAATTGCTGCGGTGTGGGTATGGAATGAATATGACGATAATTGACTTAATCATCTGTGTACGTCAAAGAGCTAGTTCCACCAGCGTTTGGCTTCATCAGCAATTTCGTTCTCCAAAGGCACACGGCAAGTACGACGAGCCCTCCGGATACCGGGAGCAGAGAGCATGGGTCCCCCCCAGTAATGAGGACTTGGTTTTTGTGACAAATCTACAGTGACTAGAATCATTCGTTTGTCTGGATCTCGGTGATATTCCAGAATTGCATTATTCGGTGAGAATCGTGTCTCATCGATTTCATCCTCTCCGGCTTGATTGCCGCCAGAGTCCCAAACACCAGCTGGACAATTGAGACTACTCGCTGCAATAACCAAACTGTTATCGGAGGCACGAGCGTACATCAGTTCACGGTAATATCCGGCATTGGGTAGAAGAAGCAGTTCTGCCCCTTTATAGCCTAGCAATCTTGCTGTTTCCGGAAACCAACTGTCATAACAAATTATAATCCCTACCTGACCGAAATCTGTTTGAAAAACGGGTAACCCAACACCAGGTGTTACCCCAAGATCTAATTCTGGATCATAGAGCATATTCTTGTCATAGATCCCAACCAATTTTCCTTGTCGATCGAAAAGCGGCGCTGAATTGAAAACCAAATCGCCTTCCTGTCGGGCGAAGGTGCCGCAGACATACATTTCCCACTGTCTGGCTTTTTCAGCCATAAATTGACCAGTAGGCCCATCAACAGGCTCAGGCACAGGTGGGTCGGACGCATTCTCCTGTAAAAGATTACAGAATTCGGGAAGCAGCGCAATGTCGGCTCCTGAATTCCCGGCCGTGTCCAAGTATTGCCCCCATCGCTTAAAATCCCCCCACCCCCAACAGCAGGCAATACGTACCAGGCGAGGTGGAGTTGGATCACATTTCTGAAGGTCTACCTCCTCCCACCAAACCTTACCGTTTGGGCTAAAACGAAAATAAAGCCGGATCTCCGCATCAACAGGTTGATCATAAGTGGCAAAACAATTTTCGCCGACAATCTGGTTTCCCTCTCGTTCATAGCTGAAGATGCCGTTGTTAAAGCCAGGTCCGAAAATACCATGTACTAAATGTTGATTTAGGTCTTCTAAGTCTTCACATCGGAATCTCACTTTCAGTTGATAGGCTTGTTGGGCTTCAAGATGCAGCCGCCGATAAGCATAGCCGAAACATGCGTTTCGCCCATTGCCCGTTGCCATTAGAGCATGTCTGCCGTGTTCTATTTCAACCAGAGAGAAGCTTGGTGCTATAACTGGGTTTGGCAACACCTTTGACCATCCAGTTGGCATCCCCCCAATTTCACCACTTGAAAAATTACCGTTTCCAATCAGGTTGTTTCGTCGTTCAGCACTCATCTGTTTATACAATCTACTTTTTAGCTACATCTGCTACTTGGGATTGGTTTCTCAGCATGGCTCTGCGGGAAACAAGCTAGATCTTACCTCGTCAATACCCAGATCACATCGTTCTCGATTTAAAAAAATACTGACTTTTGTATATCCGACATCGCTTAGTGTGTCTAGAGCCTCTTCAAAATTAGCCGCCACCCGGTATGGATGGTGAGCATCTGCTCCAACAACTACTGGAATATTGCGTTTATGCATTTCTTCCAACATAAATCGTCCCGGATTCATCTCAGGCACCGATTTGTGAAGTCCAGAGGTGTTCAATTCCATAGCCACTCCTGTAGCGGCGACTCGATCTAGACACTTGCAAATATCTTCAGCTATACGACCTACGTTCCATTCAAGTGGATCAACACTTTTCACCAGATCAGGATGGGATAAGGTATCAAATAATTTTGTTTCCGCTGCCATAGCTAAATGTTCGAAATAGACACGCTGAAAAGCTAGAATATTGCCGCTAAAATAGAGATCTTTGTAATATTGAAGGTGCGGATGAACAGACCCGAGTATATAATGAAATTCCTCTATTTGATGCAGCTCTTCCAGCCAGGATTCTATATCGGGCACATAATCACTTTCTAATCCAAGTCTAACATCAATTTTATCATTCCACGTTTGTTGAGCATGTTCCACAATTGCCACATACTCATCCAATTGATTCAGATCCATACGCACATTAGATGACCATCCGTTTTTCATCGGATTGTGACAGGTGACAATGATTCCTTTCAATCCACGACGGTAGGCAACCTCAGCATAGTCCTCAGGCATACCCATCGCGTGCTTACACAGAGGTGTGTGCATGTGTGATTCATAGAATATCGGATTTGTCTGCAAAACCTGTTTCCAAATCTTAGAATGGATTCTTAAACAGTCGAAAGCGAAAAAGAAAATCCGCATTTCGTGATATACATGTCACCGATGGTCATTCCAAGTGGTTTATTATGTCCAGAAGTTGGCATTCTGGATTGTTGCTCTTAAACCCCGAATCATACTATATTCCGAACCTCTAGAATTGTATCCTATAATTCGCCTAATAAAAAAGAACACTCAAGTTTCAAATGTAAAAGGTAGAGTTAGTTAGGCGTCATCCAGAGGTGAAGGTACGTTGTCTTGGCAATAAACGGACCGAAAAAGTGTCTGGCGTTTGAACGGCATCTTTGACAGATGTTCCGGATGAGGTTCCCATCTGTGCCATTTGTTTCCTACGGTGTTATAACAATTGAATATCGCAACTCGATCGAATTGTTCGTCAGCCCACCGGGCACCGGTATGAGTAATAGCCTCAGTGAAAAACAGGACGGTTCCTGCTAGACAGGAATAGTTGTCCCAGAGCGGGCAGTCACGATCTTTTGTTGAAGCTGGGGTGGGAAAAGCGGCTTTATGACTTCCGCTTAGAAACATAGTACCTCCACGTCCTTTTGTGACAGGATTCAGTTCCCACACCACGCGTGTAAGTCCGCTGTGTGCTTTATCATATCGCAAGTGATAAGTATGAGAATTACCGGGAAAATTTAACATTCCGCGTCCTCCATGAGGGCTAAAATTATCATGACCTTTAGATCGGATTGTCAGAAAAGAACCTTCGAACCGAAAGCCATAACAATTTTCACTGGCGTATCCAGAGGCCACAAATTCATTCATAAACCCAACCACCAGTGGGTGATCCGTTAGCTTCTCTAAAGGCCCACCAATTGATGATCTATGGTATTCAGGGATTGACTCCTTTTCTTTTTGCAATCGGTAACAAAAATCACGCATTTCCAATATTTCGTCATCGCTTAGCACACTAGGAATCGCTATCCATCCTTTGGTATCGAATATATATTTTTGGTCCTCGGTAAATTCAACGATCGGTTTCTGGTCAGCGTTAGTTGTAGTTACAGCCATAAAAGTACCTTCTTAATATATTTCCATTTTTAATGATATTGTTCTAAATCTCCTTGGTATGGCAAACCAAGGAGATCACGGGATCTCTCCACGTTGCAGATTGCATCAGCCTCAGTTGTGCCGACAATATGAAAGATATCAAAGTCTATCGATTCGGATTCAACAGCCAACCGACACGCTTCTGCGAGATCATGACGACAGACCCATTCATTACGAACTTGAGCACCATCGGAACCTAGTTTTTCACGATGCCTTCCTATCCTCAAACGACTATCCACGATGTCGTCCGGACACAAGACAATAATCCGCGATCCATAAGCATCGTGAAACTGGCGGCACATTTCTTCTTAGAGACGTTTTGTGACAGGATATAGCCCACCATCAGGTCTCCTCACATCAGAAGAAAAAAACACACCATTGGGATGAACTACTTGGCAAGAACCTATTATGAACGATACGTGGTATCTGACGCTGACGGGCAGACTCAAGTACATTCCAAAGCCCTTTTAGATTGATCAAGAAAGGCTTTTGATCGTTCACCACATAAGCATCGGGATCTCTTGAGGCATAAACGGCAAGGTGCACTATTGCATCCATATTACCAGTAGCGTTGTGAACATCGTCTAAAGTCGACAATATCGCCATTGATAATTTCACCATGTTTCCATTTTTCTTCGATCGGCTGCCACTCAGAACTGCTCTTCCCGTCCAGCCCGCTTTACTTCCACTCAAGGGCGTAGGCATTGTCTACCGGTTGATAGCCGAGAACACGCCGTGTTTCACTCAAATCCCATTTCATGCCAGAGTTATCCGACATGGCGTTCAGAACGGCAAAAGATACATTTTCTGCCAAGATTGCTTTTTCAACAACTTGGCAATAATCTTGATTACTCAACCACATCTTTCTACCCCAATCGCCCATATGATCGCCAGGATTATTCTCTCCTGACTGCGTCCAGCCGATTCGCAGGCTGATGAATGATAGACCATGTCGTTCAGCGTAATTTTTACCGATTCGTTCGCCCATTAGCTTAGTTGTACCATATGGATTACCAGGATGAGGTGGTGTATCGGGTTTCAGCACCTCATCCTGGTCTTTGTATCCACCCATAGTATGGTTTGAACTGGCGAAAATAAAGCGTTTGGCGCCGTAAGCAACTGCTGCTTCAAAGGTGTTTAATAAAAGATCCATGTTTAGCTTAACGAGTGATTGCCACGCAGCTCCTGGACTCGGATCTGCTGCCATGTGAACGATAGCATCAACCCCCGCGAAATGACGTGCCCATTCATCGTTGTAAACACTGAGATCCGCTTGCATAATTGCTGCATCGCCTCTCGGATTACGGCTCATCAGAACCAGATTGTAATTCCCTTGTTCTTCGAGATGGTACCGGATCTTTGTGCCCAAGTTACCCATTGTTCCAGTAATTAAAACTTTTTT
>DTUY01000245.1:7681-22476 GCA_012963885.1 Candidatus Poribacteria bacterium
TCTGACATATTCGCTATCCTTTGAATAGTATATTCAACAAATTTTCTACTATTACATACTGAATTTTATTCTAAATTAAGGATCTATTTGGCCAGTAACCGCAATTTTTTTGCCGATCAGAGTGCCTTTCTTATGCATTTGTTTTGTTCTTTTAAAGCTTAAGCTTTGTCCTGAATATTTCGGAAATCAATTAACGTCTGCCGATAAACTTCTGGTACTCCGATGTCAAAGCGTTTACCTTTGACAAGGTAACCCGAAAAGTTGTCCTCTCTCCGTAGCTTATCAAGGCATGGGGTCAGCTGGAATTCACCTCTGTGGCGGATGTTATGGGCAATATGCTCTTCAAGGTAGTCAAATATTTTGGGAGCCAATACATATTGACCGAACACCGTCAGAAACTGTTCATCTTCCATTCCATCTACGTGTAGATGCTGCTGTGCATAAGTGGCGTCCGGTTTTTCGTAGAACTCGGTGACTGAAAGAATTGAGTCGGGATCTTGCCAAATACCGGTTACGCAACCAAACATATGGAGATGATCTACATGTGTCACTTGTAACCCAACCACACTATGGCCTATTTGTTTATAGACATCCAGAAGCTGTTTTGCGCATGCAGATTGATTGTCGGAGGAATATAGGTGATCTCCCAACATCAAAAGGAAAGGTTCGTTATCCACCCATTCACGCGCACAATAAACAGCGTGTCCAAATCCATCTTGACTTTCCTGCGTCACAAATGAGATACGACGACCCAAGTCCATCAAGTACTGGCAATATTCCTGATCTTCCTTGGACAGTTTGTTGAAATTCTCTATGGCAGGAGGTGTCTTGAAGAAATCCTCAAAGAGTTGACGGTCCCCACTTTGCACAATAAGACAAATTTCTTCAATTCCGGAATTGACTGCTTCTTCAATAATTACCATTATAGCGGGCTTAGCTCTACCTTCTTGATCAATAATTGGAAACAGCTCTTTTTTTACTGCCTTAGATGCCGGAAATAAGCGGGTACCAAATCCCGCCGCTGGAATAACCGCTTTTCTTACACGTTGTTCTGACTGGATGACCAGTTCCAGACAGGACATATCCAGATCCCGTTTCAGGATTTCAATAACCTTTTCTTGATCTGCCGCATCTTTGACAATAAATTGTGCGGAACCATCACCTTGGGAACCAACCCCTTTCCCTCCAAGAATGTGCGGCTGAATGGGGGCATAATTGAGGACCTGATGTAGGATAGGAGCTGTCAGTTGCGAAGGGCAAGCAGGTTGTAAGTTTTTATCAAATTCAGCTTGCGCTTCTTTCATCAATTGCCCAACGCGTACCGCATCTCCCTGACGGAGGGCTTCATGGGCTTGACAAGTTATTTGGGCACTGGTCCTGCCGAGGTACCCTTGAACGTTTTTCTGCAATTCATTTTCGGCAAAAGGATAACAGTGATTTAATTGGTGCAGTATCTCTTTGGTATCTTTACTGGCACCAAGATCGACGATAACAAAGAAAAGATCCTCAGACACATTAAATTCATTAACATCAATTCGATCACCGTCGAAGGTCATCATTACAGGACGGTTACCGTAGGCGCATCCTTGATCCATACGACCACATCGGGAAGGAGTGGTAATTTCTCCTAAATAGGCAAATTCCATTTCACCACGTACAGTCATCTTCAAATCGTAAACACGATTAAATGCGCGAGCAACAAGAACACACGTGGCAGCACTTGACGAAAGTCCTTTCTTTGTAGGCAGATCTGTCACGTAATTATCAATTTCGAGACCGTGTACGTGATAGTGTGTTAGGATTTGGTAGGCAACACCTGCAGCATAACTAAAAAACCCTCCATTCTCCGCTTCTGTCAGTAATGCTTTCCTTTCCATTGATAGTTCAAAGGGATCCAAGCGTGTTCCATCACTCAATGTAGCATGAAGAATAAGCTTGGTTGGGTGAGGTGTTACTTTGGCGTAAAGGCCTTGATTCGTACCAGTAATTATTGTATACCCTTTTTCTAAATCCGCATTGACACGACGGTAGCCACCCGCCCAGTCACTATGCTCACCAAAAAGACAAATTCTTCCTGGTACAAAGATCCTCACAATACTTCCTCTCTTAATATCACTGGTTAACTACTTCCTACAATATTTTTTCAGGAAAATTTGATTGAGATTCCATATTATATCATTACTTAATTATTTTGTTCTGAACTTTTAGAGAATTTGGTAAAATATGTGAGAAAGTTAGAAATGATTATGATCTCGCTGGTCAGGTTGCTGCAGGAATATACATCTCGTAAGAACTCAGGTGTTTTACTAATCGTTCAAGGACAATATAAGTTATGCTAGGTCAAAAAGAGATCGAATTTTACCATCAAAATGGCTATCTAAGCATCAATAATGTAATTCCCGATGATATTCTGACGGAACTTCGTCAGGTAACCGACGAATTTGTGGAAAAATCCCGACGAGTAATTGAACACAATGATGTTTTTGATTTGGAGCCCGGGCATACGCCTGACTCGCCTCGTGTCCGACGGATTAAGCATCCAGCTGACCACCATCCCGTTTATGATAAAGTTCTTCGTTACGATCCAATCCTCAATATTGTGACTCAGTTAATCGGTTTAGACATTCGTCATAACGGTCACAAACTTAACATGAAATACCCAAAGTTCGGCAGTCCAGTTCAATGGCATCAAGACTGGGCGTTTTATCCACATACTAACGACGATCTGTTGGCTGTTGGTGTGGCAATTGATGATATGACGACCGAGAATTCCTGTTTGATGGTGATACCAAGGTCGCATTTAGGCCCTACCTATAATCATCATCAGAATGGAGAGTTTATTGGGTCAGTAACAGAAACAGATTTTGATCCACAGGCCACCTCCATACCTGTAGAGGTTAAAGCAGGGGGAATCTCCATTCATCACGTACGTATGTTGCACGGTTCTGCTCCCAACACTTCTGATCAGCCACGCCGACTTTACTTAATCCAGTATTGTGCGCTGGATGCGTGGCCCCTGCTCGGCATTCCGAACTGGGATATATTTAACGATTGTATTTTACGTGGGACACCTAACAATGAACCGAGAACGACAGAGGCGCCAGTTCGGATTCCTTTACCTCAGGCAGAAAGAGCCGGATCCATCTATGAGGTTCAAAGTCTGATGGAGAAGCCATTGTATCAATAGGATATCGATTAAAATAGAATTGAGAGTCAAAGACAGATAGAATTGAAAGCGGCATACTATCAAGGTAATAAATCTTTTTTCATAGGTGACTGTACACCACAATCGCCCGATATTGGTGAAGTTCGTATCGACGTTTTATGTTGTGGGATTTGCGGAACGGATATTCATATATATCGTGGACATATGGCTGAACGGATCAACCCACCTCAAGTTATTGGTCATGAAATGTTGGGTACAATTGCAGAAATCGGTGATGGTGTTGAGGGTTTTCAAATCGGAGATCCGATTGTTGTCCGACCATTAGATTCTTGCAACCATTGTCCCGCCTGTAAAGCTGGATACCGCCATATTTGTCAGAATCTGAACTTTATCGGTATTGATTCGCCCGGTGCATTTCAATCGTCCTGGAATGTTTCAGCTCAAGTACTCCATAGACTTCCCCAAGACATGGACATGGAGATTGCGGCACTGATTGAACCATTAGCGGTTGCTTGTCATGATGTCCGTCTTGGGCAGATTCGTTCGGGTGAAACGGTCGTCGTTATAGGTGGTGGCCCTATCGGAATGTTGATCTCTCTGGTTGCTAAGTCAAAAGGGGCTAGCGTAACATTAGCCGAAGTTAATCCATTTCGGATTGACCTGGCAAAAAACCTGGGGATTAACGCCATTAACCCAGTCGAGGAAGATCTAGAAAAATTACGTTATAGGTATAATAGATGGTGCGGGAGCGGATGCTGTGTTTGAAGTTTCTGGATCAAGGCAGGGAATAGAAGTCACAACAGAATTGTGCCGAACTCGCGGACGTATTATCGTGGTAGCGATTTTTCCTGAACCGCAGCCGGTAAATTTGTTCAAATTCTTCTGGCGAGAAATACAGATGCTTGGCGTCCGAGTTTACGAGCCTGACGATTATGAAGAAGCAATTATACTAGCCGGTTCAAAGAGGATACCTTTGGGAAAACTAATTACCTCTGTTCAACCGCTGGAAACAATCTCGGATGCTTTTCACTCGCTAGACACAACCCCGAATAATCTAAAAATATTGATCAAATGTTCTGATTAATGAATGGGAGTTAGATTGATGTCTATACTTGAAGATTTTCAACTAAGTGGGAAAGTTGCGTTGGTTACTGGATGCAGGCGAGGAATTGGGAAAGCAATGGCCGTTGGTCTGGCAGAGGCGGGTGCCGACATCATTGGTGTGAGCCGTAATCTGGAATTAAATGGAAGTCAAATTGAGAAAGAAGTCAACGCCTTAAACAGAGATTTCCAAGGATATGCCTGTGATTTTGCCAATCGTGAGGCACTGTATGTCTTTATTAGCCAGGTAAATGCTGATTTTCCGGTTATTGATATTCTGGTCAATAATGCGGGAGCAATCTTGCGAAAACCAGCCGCTGAACATCCAGATGAATATTGGGACAAGATTGTTGACATCAACCAAAACGCCCAGTTTATCCTGACACGTGAAATTGGTAAACGGATGATTGAAAGAGGGAATGGTAAAATCATCTTCACTGCGTCACTCTTGACCTATCAAGGAGGTATCACTGTTCCTGGCTATGCAGCTACAAAAGGTGCTGTAGGTCAATTAACCATGGCGTTTGCTAATGAATGGGCCAGTAAAGGCATAAATGTCAATGCGATTGCTCCGGGATATGTCACAACGGATAATACGGAAGCCTTACGTAATGACCCGGCACGGAGTAAACAGATTCTGGAACGAATTCCAGCTGCGCGCTGGGGAGAACCTAAAGACTTTAAAGGAATAGTTGTTTATCTAGCATCTAAAGCTTCCGATTACGTTCATGGAAGCATTATCCTCGTTGATGGTGGCTGGATGGGACGTTAGAAATAAAAAGGAAAAATCTATGTCGTCGGAAATGCCGTTTTCATCAGCAGAAACTCTCGATCAGTATTTGTTAAACCATAACTTGCGTCTATCTTTCGACGGATATGCCTTTGAGGAATGGCAAAATCAATTGACATCAAATTTGAAAGAGTGTCTGGGCCCTTTTCCTGAAAAACCTGTTCCGCTAAATTCGCGTGTGATTTCGACTGAAAAGTTTGAGAAATTTACACTCCACAGAGTGATCTATGATTCCCGATCAGATTCGCCTGTCCCTGCTTACCTTCTCATCCCACATGGGATTAGAGAAAAAAGTCCGGCTGTTCTATGTATTCACGGTCATGTTCCGGAAGGTAAAGCCAACTTGGTTTTTGGTGATGGTCAATATGGTGTGCCCTATGGACGTGAGCTTGCTGAGCAGGGACTTGTAACGTTGTGTCCTGATAACGCTGGAATGGGAGAACGCGCCCATCCTTCCGGTGGATGTGATTTTCTTTGGCGTCGTCTCAACCTACTGGGGCATGACCTAACCGGTTACCGAGTTTATGATCTGATTCGCAGTGTTGACTATCTTCAAAGCTTATCGGAAGTGGATGAGACACGGATCGGTATTGCCGGATTATCCGGTGGTTGTTGGCTGGGAATCGTTCATGCAGCGCTGGATCCACGTGTTCAGGCTGCCATACTAAGTGGGTACTTCACCACCTTTGCACAAACATCATGGTTCGGACATTGCATTTGTCACCATCCAAAGGGGATTGGAGAACTCTGCGAAATGCCGGACATCGCAGGATTGATCGCCCCACGCCCGATCTTTGTAGAATGGGGAAATCAGGACACAAGCCGCCCGGTACACCCAGCTTTTGAAATTACACAGAAAATCTATTCTGTAGCTAATGCTGAGGATCAGATTACTCTCCATGAATTTGAGGGAGGGCATGTTTTTTCAGGTCAGCGATCACTTCCTTGGTTAATCCAAGAATTATCAGGCTAAAATGGTATGTCATCTGTGATTCAAATCTACAGAATAAAAACTGGAAAGCAATTCTGTTGAAAGGATAGTGATGGAACAATTGAGTGATACCCGTAAATCACTTGAGAAACATATTCATGGATTTAAAACACAGGGATTTACTGTCTTTCCGCAAACATTTGATGAAACATGGATGCAACGGGCACGTGAAATATTTGAAGAAACTGTTAATCGTATTCCATATGAAGGAGACACCCCCCAACAAATTTGATAAACTTGATTGAACATGCGCCATATCATCAATGCGATTGTTTATTTACAGAATCTAACTGATGAAACAGGACCGTTGCGAGTCATTCCCGGATCTCACATGCGGGCGTTAAGTATTCCAAGGGAAAATAAGACAGCACACCCTGAAGAGAAAACTATTTATCTGAAATCTGGTGACGTAGTAATGTTTCACTGTAGTATGCTTCATGCTGGTTCACCTAATATGTCAGGCGAACCAAGATATATTTACATCATTACCTACAATCACAGTTGGTTGAAATACCGTGGTAATCATAACGGTCCTAATGCTCAAGCTTTCATTGAATTTGCTCGCAAAGAAAATAATCGTCTCTTGCTTCGATTACTTGGTGAGGATGATTTGCTGTTTAGTCGCGCAAATTCAGGTTACCAGTTACCAGACGAATGCATGTGGAAAAAATGGATCGACGAGGATAGGCAATGTATGGAAGCCCAAAGCTGATCAAGATCATGAAAGTTTGTTACCTGACATTCGTCAGCTAACTTGATCCAATTCATGTTATTTTTAATCAACCCTTATCTATAGGAATTGAAATGCCACAGGAAAAAGTCAGATATACAGAGTTGCTGCCGCACGAATTTCGGTCCCGCCTGAACCAAAGGCCGATAGCTTATCTCCCCCTAGGAACGTTGGAATGGCATGGAGAACATCTACCGCTTGGTTCTGATGCCATCATTAGTCAAGGTGTAATGATGGAGTGTGCTTACCAGTTTGGAGGGATTGTCATGCCGCCGATTCATTTAGGACCGGATCGGTCAAACTTACAAGCAAGTGGCATGCAACTACAAGGGATGGACACTGCTGATACAACCACACCGCACCGCCAGTTGGATGGCAGTTGTTACTGGGTTTCAGAAGGGTTTTTTATGGCTCTGATTGACACGATCCTTGAGCAAATCAAACGGGCTGGCTTTTTATCTGTGTTTGCTGATGGGCATGGTCCTTCACGTGGATCATGGGTCCGTAACCTCGAAGAGCGTCAAGCCCGTTTTGGACTGAAACTGTTTGGCGTTACCAGTGATTTTCGGGACACATGGCGAAGCCAGATGGATCATGCAGCGCAAAATGAAACCTCGCTGGTGATGGCATTACAACCTGAACTGGTTGATCTATCGCAGTTGTCGTCAGACCGGGAAGTCTGGCCGCAAGGGGTTGGAGGTCAGGACCCGCGTGACGCAACAGCCGAACTTGGTTGCAAATGGGTGCAGGCATCGGTCGAAACTGTCAAAAAGATGTTTCAGGAAGCTGGTGTTTAAGTTCTTTAACTTTGGTAGATATCTATGAATAATAGATTATGAAAACCAAGAATCGGTATCTATCAAGAATTTGTCGAAGGCACCTAAACACGTTTGATCAAGAAGGATGATAAACTGTTTGTTTCATTTGGCTAAATCTAGTCTCAAATTTAGAATTGATTAATCAAGGACGGATTGATGAGTTTAAACATTATTTACATCCATTCGCATGATACTGGGAAGTATACTCAACCCTATGGCCATGCTATTCCAACCCCTAATATCCAAAAACTGGCTGAAGAGGGAGTATTGTTTCGACAAGCATTCTGTGCCAACCCAACTTGCTCACCAAGTCGGGCTTCCTTATTGACAGGACAATGGGCACATAGTTGTGGGATGGGAGGGCTGGCGAATCGGGGTTGGTCCCTACCTTTCCCCGGACATCTTATTATGCATACCTTAAAGCAAGCTGGCTACGTAACAGCGATGGCTGGATTCCAACATGTGGTAAAGGATGTATCCACAGCAGGTTACACCCGTGTGCTTAGCCAAGAGAAAGGAAAAGCAGGGGCGGAGGAACATGCAGTCGCTTTCCTGTCAGAGAAACACGACCAACCATTTTTTCTGGATGTCGGATTTGGGGAAACACATCGGCGGGGAGCTGGATTCGATAACCAACCGGCAGGAGAGGAGAAAACAGATCCGCGTTACGTAAAGCCACCCGCCCCTTTCCTTGATACGCCTGATACGCGTCAGGATATGGCTGAATATATTGACGCAGCGAGAACACTTGATTACAAGATGGGGCAGGTGTTTGAAGCTGTCGATAGAAACGGCTTGACAGATAATACGATGATCATTTGTACCACAGACCACGGCCTAGCCTTCCCTAATATGAAGTGTCATCTTACAGATCATGGTATTGGCGTGATGTTAATTGTGCGGGGACCTAACGATTTTAAAGGTGGTAAGGTAATTGATGGGATGGTGAGTCAGGTAGATCTGTTCCCAACAATCTGTGAATTAATTGATATTGAAAACCCCTCATGGTTACAGGGGACATCAATTGTACCATTAATACACGGAGAAGAGGAGATTCGTCAGGAGATCTTCGCTGAGGTAAATTATCATTGCTGCTATGAACCTCAGCGTGCAGTAAGAACCAAAAGGTGGAAATACATTCGACGCTATGATCAGGCGACCACGCTGGCAATGCCCAATTGTGACGAGGGCATCAGCAAAACCTACATGATCGAACATAACTGGCACCAAAAGCCGGTGGAGTCAGAACGTCTATATGATTTGGTTTATGACCCTGGCGAGACGAATAATCTTGCCTATGATAACCAGCATCAGGAAACTCTGGAAGAGATGCGTCACAAATTAGATCTATGGCGTCAAGAAACTGAAGACCCTTTATGGGAAAATTCGATCATGATGCCGCCGGAAACTGCAGTTCTCAACGATCCAAACGACCTATCACCAAACGATAAACAATATCCAGCTTGGGATATGATGGGAATTGAGTCTAGTTAATTGCTTAATAATAATTTGCTGATATCAGCATCATCATTGTGTGAAGTGCTAGATTGGAAACATCAGCGATAATCGGCTCCTGTTAGGATCTTGTCTGAGTATGCGATGTGATTGTTTCTTTGCGGCTAGGCTAAAAGGAATACTATCTGATAGTCGTTTCAACTTAAATTAAGGTTTCAAAGATCAAAGCGCTTTTCTGCTCCATTAACAATCAATTTGTAATTTTGACCGATTGGGAAGTTGCCCTCAAGCCGAATGCTTTCCGTTATTTCTGTAATTACTTGAGCGCAAAAAGCGTCTTTGGGACGTCTTGTTGTTATCTCAACAGTTACTAAGTTTTCTTCCCTACTTTGTTTTATTTGATAAAGCTCGGTACAGCTATCAGATAAGTAGCCCTTTACTGTAACATTAACCAAAGCTGGAATGCTTTTGGTAATTTGCAATGAAATTCCATTTATTGGTAATTTTCCTATTAGCCAAATTCCATTTTCGTCAGACTCCAGTTTCATTAAATTGCTAATTTCAAAACCTTTCTCTTCATCCACCATCATTTCCACATAATCTACCGATCCCTCAAATGGATATCCATCATGCGGGTCATAATTTATTGAAATCTGGTAAGCATTTTTGTCATAGGCATCTTGGATGAAACTGAATAATCCATCAATTGTTTTATAACGATCCAGTTTATTCACTTGGACAGGAATTTGCGTTTCAGTATAAATAGCGTTGTTAATTGTTCCATCCTCCACTGTAATAGTGACAGGAGAAATATAATCATGCTCGCAAAAGCAAATCCAGCGAAAGTCAAATTGATAGTTATTTAAATTACTAGCTTGCCATCTTGATTTGTTGATTTCAAATTCGGATAGCGGGATAAAGTTAGGATTTTCAACTGTCTCCTTGATGATTTTACTGATTTCTTCTTCATTGGTGGTACAACTAATAATTGCAAGTTGGAAAATGCAAATAAATAACAGATATGCAGGTCTTTTCACTCTAAATTTCCTTAGTAAAATGCGAATTGCGACAGCCATATTACTTGAATCGATGTATTGAGCAATAAGTTTTCCAATTTTCAACTATTATGTTCTTTCATAGCAACTACGACAGACCACCGCACTTTCATTTGTAAGGCATTTCTTCAGTTTCGAGTGCAACGTCGAAATTCAATCGACATAGAGGCAATTTCGGGCACAAGGTTGAATCTTAGTTGAATTTTGCCCTACTTACTTCTAACGTTTGAGTTCAGCCCAAGCCGTGGCTAATTTCTTCGCGGAATCAACAGCCATTGGTTTGACGCCTTCTCCCTCAAGCGAAAACGAATCAACCAAAAAGACTACGGTCTTACCACCCCAGTTATTCATGATACCTAAACCAACTTTCTTGACTTGCTTGATCTTGTGTGCCCAAGTTTTATTGCCAATCTGTTTCCAATCATCGCCCTCTTTTCGCTTGACATAGCCTGTAAATACATCCTTCTTTTTCTCTAACTTTAGATGCAACGGCACGTCGAAGCCCGTTTCAAAATGCCCCTTATCCTGCCACGCACCTTGAACCATACTACCAATCAGGGCTTTCTGTGGCTGATTGGCTTCTCCACCATATAGCAAACAGGCGAAATCCATCTGATCTGAACCGAAAATAAACATTCCGACCCAAGCATCGACCGGTTTTTCCGGTTCAGAGGAGAAGATTCCGCTGACAATCAGGTTTTGGCTGCTGGCGGGAACATCACGTTCCAACATCGCCTTGTCAGCGGTCATATGTCCCCAATTTCCTTTCGGGTTGTTCATTCTCAGAAATCCATCCTTAACTTCTGTTTTAGTTACCTTTTCGCGCCGGTCCCGAAATTCCCACTCCTTAGCAAGTGTTTCTCCCTCGAAATCGTCGGTCCAAACACCAGGCAGTGCCACTGGAATTAAGACCGCAATTATCGCTAAAGTCATGACGATATTTTTTTTCATTATATTTCTCCTTGATTTATGTGTTTTTCACTCATATTTAAGTTTACTCCAAGTGGACGCCAACATCCCTACAGGAGACACAGGAGCGCCACCCAGCACTTTTGCTAGGCCCTGATCCATAATCGTTTGCAGATCTTCTTCACCAAGTACAATGTTAAAAATAGCGGCTTCATCGATGATACCGACGAAGAATGAGCCCCCTCCCCAACGACCGATCTCAACTGGATTTTCCGTCGCTGTGATCTTTCCTGGTCGGGTGCTCACGCCAGCTTGAACGCCATTGACATATACAATTAAGTGCTCGTTTTTCGCTTTACTGTCATAAGTTGCAGCGAAGTGGATCCAAGTCTTTTTTTCAGGAACGCATGAACTAGCTCTTGGCTCCAACTTCCGTTGGGTTTGACAAAAGCAGACATACGATTACCTTCTTGTGGTGGATCAATCCTCAACAGATATTCGTTACTCTCGGCAATCAGTTGACGCCAGTCGTCGATTTTAATGGCGTAAAACCATGCCATCATGGTCAGTTGGTTGCCAGCTTGAAGTTTCCGGTGTCGATTTGATCTCGTACCCACTGCCTACCGTTGAATTCCAGCCCTTTGCCAAATTTGCCATTTTCCCACTTGGCACCATTAATCTGACCGTCGTGTCCCTTACCGGATGAGTCTTTGGTATTGTTCCCTATCCCCTCGTCAAAGAGCCAAACACCCACAGCCGTTTCTGGATCGATTTTGGCCCACGACAAACTCACTACTGAGACGCAGATAAAACAAAAAATCGCTACCATCATAGTTGATCTTGGCATTTCTTTCAATCTCCTCAACTATGTGAAATGTTGAAAATTCAATTATAACTATTTTATCACAGAAAAATAAAGGCGGTTGGATCTTTTTCTGTCCCAACTGCCTGTGTTGCGAAGTGAAAACATTTTCTAATGGAATTGCACAAATTGAGCACACGAGGTACAATTCGATATGAAACGCTTATTCAGCTTGTTTCAGTGACGCCCATCTCGTGGCCGGTTTTTGCATAGAATTAACAGCAGTCGTCTCGCCCATCGGCTTTACACCTTCCCCCTCAAGTGAGAGCGAATCAACCACGAGGGTAACTGTTTTACCACTCCAGCTATTCATAAATCCGATGTCTACTTTCTTAACTGCGTTTATTTTGTGTGTCCAGATTTTGTCGCTGATTTTCTTCCAAACATTACCCTCTTTTGTTTGGAATAACCGGTGAATTCGTCTCGCTGTTTCTGCAACTTGAGATGAAATGGAACATCAAAACCCATGTTAAAATGACCTTTATCTTGCCAGGTCCCCTTGACCGTGCTGCCGATTAAAGCTTTCTGGGGTTGATTACTCTCACCACCAAGTAGCAAGCAAAGTACAACGGATCTTCTCCAAAGACAAATATACTGATCCAAGCATCGAACGGTTTTGTTGGGTCAGACGAAAACACACCACTGACGACCAAATCTTGACTACTAGCTGGAGCATCACGTTCCAACATCGGTTTGTCGGGGGTTATGTACCCCAGTTGCCTGTCGGGTTAGTCATGTGCAAATCCCTTCCTTTGACATCAGTTTTAGTGGCTTCTTCACGCCGATCATGGAACTTCCATTTCTTGGCAAGGCTACTTTTATCGAAACTATCTGTTCAGACACCAGCAAATAAAACGGGAGTAAAGATAATGGTCATTACAACAATAATCTGATGTCTGGAAGTGCGTGCGCAACATAGACCTGTTGTTAGATCTATGCACTAAGCATTGACAAAGTTTTGAAGTAGCTAGCCGGTATTTAAGTTAAAAACTAAAATACAAGCAGATTGATTTTCTACCTTCATGACAACGTTGAGGGAGAAGCTAGTCAAGATTGGCACGACTCAGGTCACTGGCAACAGCGCCAATATGATTAGGATGGCGTCCGCAGGAATGGAAACAACTTAAGCCTAATGGGGGAGTTCTGTCCGAATTTGCACGAAACAGCACTGGCGGGTGTGTCCGAAGGTTGCTGTTGGGCCATGCACGACCTCAAAATGGACTATGACAGCACAGTTGGTGTTGACGGCACGAGTCTTTTTGTTTACCATGGTGGAGAACTTGCCTGCGGTGATCGGAGCAGAGCCATATGGGTAATCTTGGTAAATAAAGTAAGTTGAAGAAGGGCTCTAGCCAAAACCTTATTAGTTAAAGTTCTCTGCTCTTTTTCAACGATCAGTTTACAAATAACAATGGATGAAAAAATGAAGAGAAATTATGTTTCATCCACTTACCTTAATTTGGGTGTGTTTAACTACCAATCAGGCGGTAGCAATAATATCCAGTATCTTGATCTTTCTGTTTGTCTATTTAGACTAAGATTAATTAAATGCTTGAGGTGTCTTTGCAAGGTGTTGTAGATTTCTGCTCATTCTGATAGAATCTGTTTTATAAAATAACCTTACTAAAAAAAACAATAATCTTGGTTCGATCAATCATGGGGGTATTAGCATGAACAAACCAGTAATCAGGTTTATAATCCAGAAACTAACAGTCTTTTCCTTACTTCTTTGTGGTTCATTACTGGCTCTTGAGGTTCTGGCCGCAGATGAACCTACAGCTATCTGGCTATTTGACAAAAAAGATAATAATGTTGTTAAGGACTTATCCGGCAATGGTCACGATGGAGAGATTCATGGAACGGTCGATTGGACAAAAGATGGACAGTTCGGTGGCGCGCTCGCCTTCGCCGGCAAGGATGGTTGGATTGAAGTAGAAGACCACAAAGATTTTCATTTTCCCAAAGGGACAGATTTTACTTTGGCCTGTTGGGTGAAAATAACTGGTGACCATGCTCAGCCACCAATGTTAATCGCGAAGAGTTATGGTCAGCAAGGCCAGAAACAACCCTGGTATGCACTCTATTATGCCAATCAGGGAAAACAGTCAGATGGCGATATTAGCTTTTTCTGCAGAGATGCAGGTGGGACAAGTTTTCATATTGCAGCAGGGCAGAAAATTAATGATGACAAATGGCATCATGTAGTTGGAACCAGAGATAACGGAACCATGTATTTATATCTGGACGGTAAAGAAAAAAGTAAGAAAGCGGGTGCCGATTTTGATGTTGGAACTCATGACGGGCATCTACATATGATGACTCACGCCAACCGATTCATGAACGCTGTGTTGGATGAAGCCTTAATATACAAGGGCAAAGCCTTGTCTACAGCTGAAATCAAGCAACTAATGAAGGATGGAACTGAGGCCTTGCTATCTGTTTCTGCTGAAGGAAAAGCAACGACAACTTGGGGTAGAATCAAGTTGATCTACCGGTAACAATTTGGAGAATGCTATCTACGACAAGAGAGGTAAAGGGGTGAATCGGCGTAACTTCGGTAAAATGCCTGTTAGTCGCGTTAGTTTTTCCCGTGAGAACACGATAACGCGATACGATGATTTTGAGGCTGATGGCATAGATATCAAAGGTCTGTCTGTTCACCCACCGGTAAACTCATTGTAACATGGGCTAAGACTAGGGCCTGTTAACATTCACGCCAACCAGATAATGGTACACACCAAGTTGAGCCTAGACATGAAGTTGCGATCAAGCTTTTTATAGCGCCTGGCAATACGGCGAAACTGTTTAATTTTATTGCAGAAACGCTCCACCAGGTTGCGGTCTTAGTACCAGTGAAGATCAGACTCTGGTTGTTGGTTGCGATTACTGCGCACTGGTATGACCACCATGGCTCCCAT
>DTUY01000246.1:0-2005 GCA_012963885.1 Candidatus Poribacteria bacterium
GATAGATAAGTCATGAAGGGTCTTTTATGAATCGTGAGAAGGGTCTTTTTAGGTTAGCAGTTGTACTAACACCTGTTTTTGGTGTTCTAGGCTTGATACTTAATAAAATATTTAGTTTTGCTGGCCCAGTTGGCCGTAAACAACTGACCTTAGTTCAAACTATTTGGAACTTCATGACACCCATTATTTGGGACTATGTGGAGGCAGGTAAATCGTATTTTATTGCTTTTGTGCTTATAAGTACAATTCCATTATTAACTTACTGCGCTTACAAATTTGTGTTAGGAGGATTTTACCCTGAAAATGAGGTTAGTGAATCTGAAGGATCTTCCTCTGAAGATAAGGTTAGTGAAGAAGTACAAGGGGAGATAGATAAGTTATCCGAACTGCAAACACAACTTGCAAACCTTAAGGAATTGGTCAACCCAGAATTTGCAACGATGATTGAAGACCTAAGAGAGGAAATTGCTTGGTTTAAAATACAAATAGCAGAGAAAACGAACAAATATCCAAGCTAATGAAACAACATTACGAAGGATGGGTTGTTTATAGAGAATTTAAAAAACTGTATCAGAAATTCAGGGTATTCAGGGTAAAGAAAAGAGGGGAGCAGTCAAAAAAGGAAAAATACGATAATTTAGAGATGAAAACACCAGGAATACCAAAATTTTCAGCACCTGAAAAACATATGATACACGAATCACAAGAATATTCAGGGGGAATAAATAAATTACTTATAGGAATAAAAAGACAAACACGACTATTTATTATATAAAAAATAAAAGAGATTTTCTAATTACCCTGAATATAGCTTTTTTATAGTAATAACTTTTTAAAACTAAAGAATATTAAAATATTCGGAAGATAATAGTGTTTTCAGCGCCCCTACCCTTTTTTCCTTCTGATATAAGGGAAGAACATCTTTTTATGAAAACTATTTCTATGTAATTAGGTTCTACATAACTGAGTACGGACTCATATGGGTAATGTGAATAAGGTTTGGGATAACTCTAATCGTGCCTATATCCTATATACAACCACTTAGGGTTTAACTGTTTCGGTCCAACTGATGTTGCTAGTAATATGGTAAAGGAACAAACACCCAGAAGGCGAATACCAACCCATATAGTGGTGAAATCAATGCATTAGCAATTCCTCCTGTCAAAGCTCCAACGTCCACACCTCAACTATCCTCTCCACCCATATTTGCCCATATTTGCGAGTCAACCAATCAAGCCAATTAGCCCACCAAAAACCTTATGCGATGGAAATCCTAACGGCTAATTTATATGCCCCAATAGCAATCCAAGCCTCTTCTTTATATGGGTTACGTTTGAAGGCATCCCCCAATTCTGAGTTATATGCTGCCAAGTAACCACCCAACACTATACCTGTGACGCAAATAAACTAGCAGTATCAAGCAAGAGCCCTCCGTTCTGAGACAGAAAAAACCGAATAAACTAGACAGAATGTTGGGTAAAAGAGAGATAAAAATAACTGAAAGCCCAAATATTCGCATCAGAAACCACTGATAGTTTGTTGTTAGAACTGATATCTAGATGACACAATAATAGTAACTTTGAACAGATTATCTTTCAAAATTTCTGAAATAGGCTCCCCATAGATAAAGCCAATATTTTTGGTCTTTAAAAAGATTGGGCTAACTTATATCGGCTCAGGTGCTACATTTCTGTGGTCATTTTTTCTACTTGCCTCGTATACCCAAGCTGAATCAAGGAGACCAATTTGTTTGAAATATTTAGAGACTTGCTATATACTTAAATTTGCTTTAGATGAAATCCCGTAACTCCTGAAAAACCGCATTCATCCAAGGTTAACAAATTAACGGAAGGTTAACAAAACATAGGATCCTTATTATGAGGAAAGAATCTGCTGACAGAATAAATCGGGTTTGGAATAATTTCATTCTCTTATCTTTGCTTGGTTTATCTTTAACTGGCTTGGCACAAGATAAAATCTGGATAAGAAAATCCGATATGCCTAT
>DTUY01000246.1:2105-4033 GCA_012963885.1 Candidatus Poribacteria bacterium
CCTAGCTCCATCTTTGCAGAACCTGTCTACTATTCCAGCGTCTGTGTGATTAAAAACGAAGTTTATGTTCTGGGCGGATTTCAAGATACGGCTTCTTCCTATTTAAATCCGGCCGAGACTTTGAAAGTCTTCAACCTAGCTTCGAATGGCTGGGTTCTTAGGGCAAAAATGCCTACTGCAAGAGGATGGATGGCTAGTGTTGTGTTGAATAACAAGATCTATGCCATGGGCGGTTTGGCTAAATCCGGGGAGACGTCCACCTTTATGAGTGGGCAATGGTACGACGCCAAAGACAAGGTGACTACGGAAGAGGTGCTATCTGTGGTTGAAGTCTATGATCCAACAACTGACACTTGGACCAAGAAAGCTAATATGCCAACTGCTCGGTTTGCAATGAGCGCTGCTGTGGTAGCGGGAAAAATCTACATTCTTGGGGGGGTTGCAAATAACGGTGAGGTTCTGAACACGGTTGAAGTCTATGATCCAACAACTGACACTTGGACTAAGAAAGGCAATATGCCAACTGCTCGATGGGCAGCGATTGCTGTTGAAATCAATGATAAAATTACTGTTATCGGTGGTTCTATTCTATCGCCTAAGTTATCAGGACAAGCTACATTGGTAGAAATTTACGAACCTGAAACGGATAGTTGGATAAATGGGGTACCTATGAATATTGCACGACGGGGATTGGGGGCGGGGCTGGTAAATGGAGAAATCTTCGCCATTGGCGGTTATGTGCCTGGCAGTGCGACTGCAGTTGTCGAATCTTATGATACTGGATTGGGCGTTAGAGTTAAATCCATCTCACCGTGGCATCCTAATTTTCCAAATCCACAAGTTGGCGGCGTAGATGGTGGTGATCGGATTACAATTGTAGGTAGTCGTTTCCCTCCTGATACTAAGGTTACTATTGACGAAAAGCCATTAACCCAAATGAAGGTTACAGAAGGAATGATCACCGGATATACGCCAGCTGGACGTGCTGGAGAACAATCAGTGATGGTTAGTTCGTCAATGTTAGATGTTCCTGTTCGGGCTGGCAAATTCATTTATATTTCTCCTACAGACATGGTTTTGACTGGGATCAATCCCACCCAAGGGCAACTAAAGGGAGGAGAAACAGGCAAGATTACAGGTAGTGGCTTTCTTGAAGGATTAAAAGTTGAAATTGATAACATTGAAACCGCCAATATCTTCGTAACACCGAACATTGTCACCTTTACCATCCCACCTGGAACCAGAGGAAAAGTCAACGTATTGGTAAAGAATCCAGACGGAACCTCAAAGGTTTTAGATAAAGCTTATACCTATGTTGGACCACCGAACATAAAAGATGTTGATAAGTCATTTATTCCCCTAACAGGTTATGTACGTGGAGGATTTTTAAAAATAACAGGCACTGGGTTCATACCAACACCAACTGTACGATTTGGCTTAGCTGTAGCCCAAGAGGTGAATTTTATTTCATCTGATGAGTTAGAAGTGCGTCAGCCGAAGCTATTTGATGTTGGTCCTCTGGACATAATTGTTTCTAATCCTGATGGTCAGCGTGATATTTTCCCAGATGGAGTCACATCACTTGCCCCACTAAAGATCAAAATTATTGAACCAACGAGCGGAGGACTAAGCGGAGGCACCAAAATAAAAATTGAGTGTGAATTAACTGTTGAGTTTGCAAGAAGTGTGTTTCCCAGTGGCTTTGTTGATGGAGTCGAAGTTTTCGTCGGAGAGGCAGAAGCGACTGATGTCACAGTTCTGTCCAGCCATATTATCACCGCCATAACCCCCGCCAATAATTCAGGTCCCAAAGATCTCTTTGTAGTTAATCCTGATGGCTCTGAGGGTAGACTCGACGATGCCTTTCTCTACAACCCGCTTCCGTTGATTACGCTTGTCCGTCCAGATAATGGCAAGCTGGATGGTGG
>DTUY01000246.1:4133-6559 GCA_012963885.1 Candidatus Poribacteria bacterium
ACACCAGCAAATCCACTAGGGTCATTCGACTTGAAGGTAGTCAATCCTGATACACAAGAAGTTGTCGCTAAAGAGGCGTTTGTATCAGTTAGCGAGACGGTATACAATTATCCGAATCCTTTTCGTTCTTCTCAAGGAACCACTTTTCGCTATGTTGCCAATGAAGAGGTAGAAGAGATAACGGTTCAAATCTTTAACCTGAATGGGGAACCCATAGGCATTTTAAGGCGAAATGGGGGTGGTGAAATAAGATGGACTAATCCTGATCTTAATTTTGGCCTCTACGTCTACCAGATGGAGGTGCAACTTGAGACTGGACAAACAAGAACTTTCCAGCGACTTCTTCAAGTGGAATAAATAGAAAATCGCAATTGAATTTTGGGAGGTATGTATCCTCATCTTTTCCTCTATCCAAATAGTTGATTTAACGAACTTAACATATCTCGAAGCGTTCTGCTGTCGTGATGTCCTAGACAAAGGTTAGCTAGCCATGCGTTTGTACTATATCTTGTTCTTTTTGATTCTTTCTTGCCTGAGTCTGAACGGCGTCGAAGCTCAGATTAAAGCTGCTGTTATCGTTGGTGTCAGCGACTATCCTGCTAAATCCAATATTCCTGACTTACAACATTCATCTCAGGAAGCCAAATCTCTTAGCAATTTTTTAACTGAGCGAGGTTATCAATGCCATACTTTGCTTGATCGGGAAGCGACTAAAAAGAACTTAGAGAGCAGCATCCAAACGTTAATTGAGATGTCGGAGCAAAAATCATTGGATCATTTTATCTTCTACTTTAATGGACGCGGCACGCGAATCGAGGACGATCCTGTATTTTCAGTGCTATATTTTGTTGATGAAGATAAAGACGAATTAGATGAATGCCTTCTACTTAGCGATGCGGATCCTGCCGATCTTGACACCTATCTTAGGGATGATGCCCTTTTCGAATTTGTGACTCAAATTAAAACTGACGCCATCACACTGATTCTCGACTGTTCTTTCAACGGTGTTGCTGATAATATCTCCATAAAGGGATTTGGAGAATCAACGGCCGACGAATTCGATGGAGTTAACGTAATGAAAGAAGGAGATGTTGGGGCACTCGAAAAAGGTCTAGTGCTGTCAGCAAGTGCACCTGACCAACCTGCTTTGGATGGTGTTTTTTCGACTGCTTTGCTGGATGCCTTAAAAGCTGAAAAAGCGGATACCTCCCAGGACCGAGATCTCTCAGTGGCAGAAATATACGCTTACCTTAAGAACGCCCTCAAGGATAAGCAAGTACCTTATTTATTCGACCCACAGCAACACAATCCAACACTTGTGACTTTACCGGAACTGCCAACTTTAGAGATTATATCGGAACCTTCTGGTGCTGAAGTCTACCTGACAAAGGGACAGAAGAGGCGGGAATATATTGGATCTACCCCATTTCTACAAGAACTACAAAAGGGTCAGTATCGAATTGATGTTCAGAAACTGGCTTTTCACCGCTCTCCAGTGCAAGATATTGAGCTTAGCGAATACAGCCAATCATACACGCTTGAACCATTTGTTCTCAAACCAATAGGTATTCACGGCATTGTGCGGGATGACAATGGAAATCCTACGGAAAATCTAAAGGTCATCATCAAGCACAAAGGAAAAGAAATTTGGCGAGAAGACGCAGAAAGAAATGGAAGTTTTCATTTAAGCCAGGAACAACAATCATGGCTTAAATTAGATCAAGTCTATGAAGTCAGTGCAATAGGAAGTAATCTGCTTTCATCCGAAAGAGTAACTTTTACTTTTAGGGGCTATCAGGATATCGATTTGATAGTTCCTGTTGCCCTCGATGGAACAGCACCCATCTTGATCGATTCTGTTTTTTCCTCTTCGCGTTTGGTACCTTCTGAAGATTTGCTGCTTTTAGGCGATGAAGTATTAATCACTCTTACGGTAACAGATAAGGTAACAGATGATGGAGTTCTGAGAGACGACGGAATGGAGTCCCAAAATTACTTGGGGGTGTCGTCTGTAAAATTGATTCTGGGGGTAAAAGGCTCGGCTGAGTTATGGCCTCTCAATCCAGTTATGGAAAAAGATGAACAACTAAAAGACCAACACTCATATCAGTTCCAATACACTGTGACAAAAAATCCGGAGGTAGTTGAGGAGTGGTTTGTGGCACGAGTAGAGGTTATTGATAAGGGTGGAAATGCTCGTCTTTATCGTGAAAATGAAGTGAACATCAATTTCGCAGTATGTCCAAATGTTCTTGCGATGGGAGAAAGACTTTTTAGAGACGGAGCCTATGACAAAGCCATTGATTCGTTTAATTTGGCCACAGAGCAGACAGACCGAAGCAGATATATTATGTCACTTGCTCACCATGAACTGAATTCAATCCAAAATGCCGTAGAAAGCTTTTTGCTAATCAGCGACCAACTTT
>DTUY01000247.1 GCA_012963885.1 Candidatus Poribacteria bacterium
AAAAACTGTGGCTGCAGGAAATGCCGATAAAGGCACTAGGATTGGGTATATGAAGAAGTTTGGTTTGGTGACAGATTAGGAAGGAGAAAAACTGAAATGATCGCACTGATTGCCCATGATGGTAAGAAGGCTGACATGGTCGCCTTTGTTAAGAACCATGTCGACCAATTAAGCCAATTCCAGTTAATAGGTACGGGGACAACAGCTAGTCATGTTGAATCTGCTGGACTTAGCATTACAAAGGTATTGTCTGGTCCATTGGGGGGTGATGCCCAAATAGCAGCCGAAGTCGCTTGCCATAGGGTCAAGGCTGTCTTTTTCTTTCGTGATCCGTTAGGTAAGCATCCACACGATCCCGATATTTCAATGTTAATGCGGATATGTGATGTTCATAATGTCCCATTAGCAACGAATATGGCTACCGCCGAGTTGATTCTGACAGGAATTTCAGGTGAAAATGAGTAGAAACGGCAATTTCGAAACCATACAGGGAATATTCCCAGTATGAAAACTGTCACTGTGGGGATGGCCTTGAGATGAGGAAATTGTTATTGAGCAGTCTAGAAGGTTATCGGGAAGTTATTATTGAGATGATGCGGTATAGCGGGGCCGTTGATCAGATAGCAGATGATTTAAATTGTTCTGAGGAAGATCTTGTTCATTTCATTAAGTCATCCGGTATCGATAAACAGCTTAGTCGGAGATCATGGAAGTGGAAAGCCACCGATAAAGGGAAAAGAAGAGTTATTGGATCTAGCTAAGGGGGTCTCTATGCTTACGCAGGAACAACTGGCTCAATATCGTCTAGATGGGTATGTGCTGGTGTCAGGATTGATTTCAGAAGAGACGATTGCCAATGCAGAAGCCGCAATGTGGTTTACGCTTGGGATGAATCGGGATGATCCTACTTCATGGTCTCCTTTCCCAGAAGAAACAGATGGGTTGACAACAAACGTCAACTTGGGTTTGATTGAACATTTCGGTCTTCAAACTCCGGCGTTATTGGCTTGTTGTACACCCGCGTTTTACGAAGTGCAAGACCAGTTGGCCCAGAAGAATCCAGGTGCGTTTCACTGTCAGAATCCACAGCCAGAAGCAGTCTGGACACGCAGTGTCTTTCCGGTTTCGAGTGACTGGAATTATTTCAATGGGCACGTTGACGGTGGATATCGACCTTTCAATGTCTTTCCTGGATCATTCCGTGTTTCCTCCCTAACCTATCTCGATTCTGGTGTTACGCAAGGTGGTGGAACTGTGATCTGGCCATGGTCACACCGGAAACTCAGTCAGGCGGCAATGCAGTCCCCTGATCGGTATAATATTCTGTCAGATTTTAAGAACCCGCAACAAAGGTTCGATCTGGGAGAGCCCATTGAGTTGAGGCCATCCCGAGGAGATGTACTGTTTTTTCATTATTTGTTGGTACACTCCGGATCACTCAATACAAGCAATAAACCGCGTTTTGCACTCCGGTTGATGTGTACTTGTGCAACATGCCGCATTTGGGAAAAGAATGGCAAGTGGAATATCTGGATGCCCTGACCTATCTTCGATTAATCGAAGTGAGAAACTAAGGCGATGGGGCGCGGAAATCGCCAGATGTGTAA
>DTUY01000248.1 GCA_012963885.1 Candidatus Poribacteria bacterium
AAGGTTTAAATTCAATCGAGATGGACAGTGGAGTAGAAGCCCAAGCTAGCTTAGTTAAAAAAGTGGTTATGGAACTCCTGAAAGGGTAGTTCATAGATAAACGCTATGGTAAATACGCAAGAATTATAATTTATGATGTTGGTCTCTCCAATATGGCGTTGATCGCAGATAATGTGAAAACTATCATGAACGAAGGTTTAGAAATTACGTCTGCCGTTTTCCCCTGCATGAATTAGTAATAACTTGGGGTGAAATAAAAAAGTTAGAATTGTCCATCCATCATCAAAATGCGTGTTTAGGCAACAATTATTGATCTCCACTCATTTTGCGTTTAAGCATCTACCTGTTGTTATTGTAATGGTCTGGATGACCTAATTTGGGTTGGGATTTTTGCGTTATAATGCATCTTTATAGGAGGTAAAAGAATGTCATTTTCAGCAGATGCATGGAAAAACAATGCTGATATTTATGCTAAAATCATCGAGATGCCTTTCAATCAAGAAATGATTTCCGGTAGGCTCAATTCCAAAAAATTCCAATTCTATATGGTGCAGGATGCCCACTATTTGATTGCTTTCTCAAAATCTCTATCCATTCTGGCATCTAAGGCGCAAGTTTCAGAGGAAATGATACAGTTTGCAGAAGCGGCAAAAGTGGCTATAGTGGTTGAAAGATCCCTACATGAGACCTATTTTCAACGGTTCGGGCTAACCCGAAGTGATGTCGAAAATATAGAAATGTCGCCGATTTGCGATCACTACGTTAATTTTCTGATCGCGGCAACCGTAAATAATTCTTATGAAGTTGGATTGGCGGCTGTCTTGCCATGTTTCTGGATCTATGCAGAAGTTGGCAAACACATTTATCACCAGTCCGTGGGGAAAAATCCCTATCAAGATTGGATTGATTCTTACGCCAGTGAAGAGTTTGAAGCATCTGTTAACCGTGTCATAAAAACAACTGACAAGGCCGCTGCAGATTCATCGGCAACGACAATTAAAATGATGCATCATGTATTTCGAAGAGCGACACAACTGGAGTGGATGTTCTGGGATAGTGCCTACCAGTTGCGAAGTTGGCCAGTTTAATATACGCAGTCTAAGCTTCTTCCACCCGAATATTTTCTATCTCTTTTTCCACGATCCACTCTAAAAATATTTCTTGTTCCAAGGTAATTTCTATCTCTGATTGATTTTGACTATCCAAGGGCGAAACCATATAAAAAACCCCGTCTTCAAGTAATTCCTTTGTACGTAACGGAGGGAAAAAATATTCGTTTGGTTTTTCCGGGTCACGCGTTTCCCCAGTGGTGAAGTATTGGAGTTGCTTACGAAGTTCGGCCGTAATTTCGAATGGTTCAATCTCTGGTTTCTCTATTGATTTCACAAAGTATCTAGGCATTTTTTCTCCCAATTTTTTTCAGTGGATTATAACCTAATTCAGTAGGGCTTGTAACTTTTTCAGTGCAATAAACGCTTGTTTATAATCTGGATTTTCTCTTAATGCTTCCTTGTAACCGACAATTGCTTTCTCCCATCTCAACTGAGATTCCCAGATACGAGCCAGATTCATGTGTGGATATGCTCGCGATTCATAATTAGGAGCCTGTATAGCTTTCTCTAGCCATGGTATAGCAGCATTGTCCTCTCCTAACTCTATTAAATAAGCACCGATGTCATTATAAGGATTACCAAAGTTGGGATCTGTTTGAATTGCGTTCTGGCATTCTTCGATTGCCTCTTGTAGTCTTCCCATCATACTATACGCCCATCCCAACCAGGTGTACGCTTTCGCTGTTGGATACAGTTCAATTGACTTGATATAAAGTTCTACAGCATGTTCTAATTCACCACGCATGTGATGCTGTTCTGCTTGATCAAAGTATTGTCGAGCCTGTTTTTTCTTGTCAACTTTATCCATGCTTTTTGTGATTACTTTTGAGATCTAAACTAATACCTATCAATATTAAACAAAGGTAAATTTTATCACACTTCTACTTGGCAAACACAAGTGGATCCATAGTTGATGGAAGTAACTTGCTGTTTGAATCGATAGAAAAGCGCTGTTGTATAATATTGTTATCTATATAATCTGCGAATACTCAATAAAATCATTACACAACCCCAGATAGCAGCGAACTTTGTAACTGAGTTTTTAAAATCATCTATAAAAAGGCTGCTCAGAAATACCCCTATACCGAAGGCAAGCCATAGAAGAAAAAGAAGAGATGGTATATTCTTCATCTGCTTAGTTACCAGTACAACGACCATTGGATCATTAAGTTACCCGACCTTCCATTCACATTGATGACCTAAACGGCGGTAGATGCTGGCAACCTGTCTCGATCTGCTGAATTCTCATATGTGAAAAAAACCGTATGGAAACTAGATATTACTGCCCAGTCGAACGAATTTCGACATGATCAAGACCTTCCGCCAATGGCAGTTGAACTTGCGTTTTGGTTTTGTGGGAAATGTGAATAGCCGTGATAATTTCCAACGCTTTCAGACCATCACGTCCTGTCGAAACACCCTCTCGATTCTCAAGAAAGCAATCAACTGCCTCCCGAGTCGCACTATAGAAATAATCATCCAATTCAAAAGTTTGGGGCATATCAGTTATAGGGGAAAAGTCGTAGCGTGTACCATATCCATCACTTACCTCAACCAAGGGACCATACTCCCAAATTCCTCGCCTTTCGCAGAAGTGGATCTGTCCTTGAGTACCAGCAATAATGGTATCACTCAGCGATTCTCTACGGGTCAGAATACAGTTGATGAAAACGACCACACCACCTTGGCAAACAACCATCCCTCCTCCTCCTGGATCGGAAACCGGTTCTTGGTTAAGAAATCCGGAAACCCATTGTGGTTCTGCATCCGTAAAATAGAAAGCATAGTCTACCGTATGTGTTCCATTGTGCAATAATGGGCGCGCACCAGAGTAGGTGATGGTTTTGACTTCTCCCACAACTCCCTCATTAACCATTTGTTTTAGCTTACGGTAATGAGGGAGAAAACGACGGGTATGGTCGACGAGCAACCGACAGCCGTGGGCTTCACACGCCTCGACCATCTTGTGCCCCAACTCCACACTGATAGCCAGCGGTTTTTCGACCATAATCACCTTGATACCCGCTTCCGCCGCCTCGATAACAGGTTGATGATGATGAAAATTGTGAGTGGTGACACTGACGATATCCAAGTTAGCATTTTCATACATAGCCTGTGCAGTATCATATTGATGATTCGTCGGAATCTCCCACTCATCTCCGAACTGCTGTAGCCTTTTGTGGTTAATGTCAGCCACAGCAACCAGATTGGCTTCCGGACAACGGCGATAGCCACCAGCATGGGAGTTTTCTCGACCGCCCAATCCGCCAACGCTGCCGGCCCCAACGATGCCAACGCGCAATTTTGTTTCTGACATGTTAGATGTCTCCTAATTTAATATTTTCAATAATCCCAAATGTTAGCGACATAAATATTATATGTCTGAAGTCCCAACAAATAAAACATCCTGACCTGACCTTCTTATGTCCAACCGTGAACCATGTAAGCTTGTAGGAGGCCACTCTCATCGGAATTGAAGAAACCGGTGTGTCCGTCTGGAGAAAGGAAAGGGTGAATATGGCTTCCCTTTCCCCACGATGAACGAGGGTTGAGCAAATAGGTCATATTTTTTAGGGGATTGGTCTCATTATGTGGTATCTCTCCCAGATAAATCGCCCCGCCACTATCTCTAGGTCCGGCGTCAGTGATTAACAATTTACCATTAATGTCAGTGGCAAAATGGTAATAGTCAGGGCTAGGGATTTGACGTGATAAGTCGTTACGTTGAGCGTTGGGTGTCTTGATTCCCATGTGCCCACTGTATTTGACGGCTCTTGCTTCAATTAGTTCACAACCGCGGGGTGTTCGTGTGGAAGTACTGGTTAAGGCGCGTTGACTTCTACCAATCCAGCATTGATGTCCTTGGCAAAATTCGTTACCGTCACGGCCCCAAGGGAGATTTCGAAAATCAGTTCCATCGTCACAAATGACATGAATATCTGCCCCATCTCCACTAACCAACTGGGTAATCCTCCCAGATTCATCGCAGATGTTACCATGATTTTCTTGGATCAGAATATCGTGTTGCTCATTAGTGTCTAGCGATCGACTATACTGCGGATGAATATTACACCATGTTTGACCGTAAAGAACCAATTCCACACTGGCCTGCTCCAAATTAAAGACCATCAAACCCCATGGAGCATCTGCAGTTTCACCATCACCTAAGAAAGCGGAAATGGCTATCCGTTTGCTATCAGAGGAGATGGTCGACAGCGGATACGGTCGACTAGGACGAAAATCAGTACCGGACAATGACGAATCAACAGTCAATAGGGTTTCTCTATTAGTACCGTCCAAATTGACTTTTTTCAAAGTTAGACATCCACCATTTAAAATTGTCTGATCAACGAAATAATAAAGCACTTCACCATCCGGCGAAATGGATGGTGCCGTGGCGCCAGCTTCAGTTGTGATTGAAGCTAGCTGGCAATGGTTATCTAGTTCGCAAACCAGATATCGATGTTCCGGATCGGTTGGATCCGATCCATGTGGATGGGCTGACCGATGCAAGATCAACCGCTTTGAGTCTGGAGTAAAGATCTGTGCCTCCATGTAGACATGGGAACTTGGCACCCCCGTTTCAGTAGTAAGTTGAAAAATTTCCAAACCATCAGGACTGTCTTTGTGCAACAAATCGGGACGTGGTTCCATGTGGTTTCTCCCTATCAGTTATGTGGACCAGTTTTGAAGTTTAGGACCAACTCTATTCTTTGGTTTCCTCATGTGAAATGAATCCTAAAAACACATTTTTTAAAAAGGCCGCTCAATTAATTCTAACATGTCTGAAAATTAAGTTTTAGTCTATAATCAGTTCACGCCGTCCCGTAGGGAAAACGGCACTAACCAGTCGGTCAGATCCAGCATACTCAATGGTAATTGGTTGACCATCAAGGAGATATCTATGGGGTTGCGATTCTAAAAAGATTTTGACTTCGCTTTCGGTCTTCACTTCCAAAACAATGATGCATCTACTTTGGTGAAACGTTGCCGCTGTAAAACAAGCATCATTGGAAATCAGCAGCTGGAAACGGACCTATGACCTTCCATTGGTGAAGATAAACCGAAAGGGAATTGGTGGAGGTATCTGGACAAGTTTCCGGATTAGAGTCCTGTGCCTCGATACCGCTTACATAAAAGTCATAGCTAACATCGACATGAGCTGCTTGATCGCATATATCATTCTCTACTAGTCAGAACGTTTGGACTCAATTATCAACTCAAAATTGGAATAATTTCATACCTTACTTACCTATTCAGTCACTATTGGATCCGATGGAATTTGTCCCGTGTAAAAGTTAATCGCTTTGTGTTATGATGCTATTGAATTATATCAGGAGATTAACCCCCCGGCACACCTATCATGTGGCATCCTTGGCTTTTATAGCAATTCTGGTAAATTGATAGGCGACTGATCATGTTGTTGTCACGTTTTTTTGCGAGTTTACGACTAAGCTTGAATACGACGTCGTGATTGTTGCAGTATCTTGCACCACCGGGCCTAGATTGGAGTACCCAGACATGACACATCGCCGTTTTTTGAAAGGAATTGCTTTCTGTCTCCTTGCGCTTTTGGCCGGGTTGTTTGCCTTTCTCTACATAACTAGTCGTGGACAGCATCGCAAGTATGAAATTGATTATACTATCCCAGCCATTGGCAGCTGGCCTAGCGTGGGTGACCTTCAGGTCGGCATTGGTGTTCGTCAAATCATACCTTTGATGAACGCTACGACACTTGGGCAGACATCAACGGCAATGGTGCCTACGACCCAGATATCGATACTTACGTGGATGCCAACAGCAATGATACTTTTGACTTAGTTTGGCTGGCTTTGGTAGCAACCGACCTGCACAGGGAGTTAACGATCCTCTTTGGTCTCGCGCTATCGCTTTCCGCAACAACGGTACAACCATTGTTTTAGTCAGCATTGACAGTATTGGTCTCACCTATGATCAGTATATTCCTATTCGCCAAATGATTAAACAAATCAGGTTGGATATTGATCACATCACTTTTGCTTCCACCCATACACACAATGCCCCTGACACGATTGGTCTCTGGAGTTACCGACTGCTATGGAATTCGCGCTTTGACGAAGAATACATCGAATTTCTTCAGCAATGCACCCGCGATGCCATCCTAGAAGTGGTTGAGAACCTAGCACCTACCGATACAATAATTGCTAACGCATATGTACCCAAAGAAAATTTCAGCCGCGATTCACGCCAACCTATCATGGTCGACCACCAACTACCAGTGGCTTGGTTCAGGAAAAAGGTAAACGGGCAAAGTATTGGTACGTTGGCTTCATGGGGGATGCATTCCGAAGCCTTTGGCAACAGAAATACATTTATCACCTCCGACTTCGTGCACTACTATCGACAAGCCATGGAAAA
>DTUY01000249.1 GCA_012963885.1 Candidatus Poribacteria bacterium
ATATTCAACGTATCAGGGCAAATCCAAATTCCCGGTGACCTATCGGAACCAGGAGCCTTTTTGGCAATAATCTGACTCCAGCTTCCGTTGGTACCTTCAATGAAGTAGAGCCAGAACAGATAGGAATTGTCTTGATACTCTTCTAACTCATCAAATGATTCAACTTCTAAACTTGATTGCGGGTCCTTCATTTCCAGAGCACCGCTACCATACACTTTCTCCTTTTTATTGATCTTCCCTTTACCTAAATCGCCATCGTGACCGCCACCAGTTTGATCTTTAATCGTACCTCCGTTTTCTTTGTCAAAGCTGAAGTATAGAATCAAACCTTTGTCTTTCACAGTCTGTGCTTGGTTCGGCAAAATAAAAATTAGCAAGAACAGACTCGAAACAATAAAAACCACAGATAATCGCATATTGAATTTTCTCCTAACCATGTCCTACAATTCGAGATTAATTTAAGGTATGGTATCATGCAGTAAAACTATAATCTACTATTATTTCATAACAAAAATGCATAGTGGCTACGATACACGACACACACCCTGTCGTACCCAGCCCAGCAACCTCCACATGTTATTGGTGAGGCTAGAGCCTAGGCAACAGCTTAATCTAGCTGAACAGTAGAGAGCTACGGTCTAAAACTGATTGAACCAAACCGCATTGGTGACCGGTTCGCCCAGATTGGGTGTTTTAATCTCCCTACCAAAGCGACCGATACAAGAAAAACCCATGTCAGCAGAGAAGGAGGGTAGTAGGATCTACGTACTTTTTACTCATAGCAGCCAGCACAATTCCATTTTATTAACCGGCGAAGGTAAGCCTAGAATATTTTTCTAGTTTCATCTGGTACCATACCTAACTATTCTAGACAAACAGTTGGTATTATTGATATCGGAATTGCCTGTGGATAGTACCAGCAGTTTTACAACGAAAGTGCAAATTTATACTCGCAATATATTAAGGAGAGACACTTGAACAAAAACATCGTATCAATAACGCTGGAGAAGAAATTCCTCCTCATTCCCATCTGGAATGGAGCAAGGATGACGCGTATTGACTTGAGTATCGATGGCCAAAACGTACGCGAGTTCGAGGCTGAATTGGCAACAACAAAGGAACAGATTAGTTTTTGGTCGTTCCTCGACATTACCGCCTTCCAAGGAATGGAAGCCATACTTAAACTAGATGGCGCAACTGAGGAAGGAATTTCAATGATCGTTCAGGCTAACGAAATCCCCGGTGCCGACGCATTTTACAGCGAGTCGCTACGTCCACAGTTCCACTTTTCTCAAATGCTTGGTTGGAACAACGACCCGAACGGCATGGTCTACTATGACGGGGAATGGCACCTCTACTTCCAGCACAATCCTTATGGCTGGAAATGGGGAAACATGCACTGGGGGCACGCGACTAGTACCGACCTTGTTCACTGGAAACAGTTGCCTATTGCCATCTACAACAAACAATATGGCGACTGGGCCTTTTCTGGCAGCGCAGTGGTAGACGAAAACAACACGGCCGGCTGGCAAATCGGCGATGAGAAGGTTATCGTCGCTTCATGGACCAGTACCGGACGAGGGGAATGCATCGCCTACAGTAACGATCGTGGTCGAACCTTTACCGAATACGAAGGTAACCCGGTGGTACAGCACACCGGCCGCGATCCAAAGATTATCTGGTATCAACCTGGTGAACATTGGGTGATGGCAGTTTACGACGAGTCGGAAGAAACAGGGCGATCCATTGCTTTCTATACCTCTGAAGATATGAAGAATTGGGAGTTTCAGAGCAAACTGAAAGACTACTATGAGTGTGCTGAGATTTTTGAACTGCCAGTTGACGGCGATACCAGCAACACCCGCTGGGTCGCTTTTGCCGCCGATGCCCGTTATGCTATCGGTCAGTTCGACGGTAAGGTCTTCCTACCTGAGCACGATGGAAAGCATCAAGTACACCATGGTGGATACTACGCTTCCCAACTTTTCAACAACAGCCCAGATGGCCGAAAGATCCAAATCGGGTGGGCTCAAATCGAGATGCCAAACATGCCATTCAACCAGACGTTCAGCTTTCCTCACTCGTTGACGCTGCGTACGACTGGCGAAGGCATTCGTATGTTCGCAGAACCAGTGAAAGAGATCCAGAAACTTCATCAGAAACGACACTTCACCGAGAATATAAACCTCACCGAAGGTCAGCTTGCTAACCTGGATGTCTCGGGCGAACTCTTCGATATCCGAGCTAGATTCGAAATCAACAACGCTACCACTATTGGTATTAACATTGGTGGCGAGCAAATCATATATAATGTCCAGGAAAACCAGCTGAACGGTGCTGAAATGAAACCAGTAAATGGAGAGATCTCAGTACAGATTTTAGTTGACCGCCCGATGATGGAAATCATCGGTAACAACGGAAGGGTGTTCCTCACCATCTCGCGGAGGCAACGGGATAAAGTTTCGATTATCTCTGCTTTCGCGGAGGGAGGTCAAGCGAGATTGATCAGCCTAGAGGCTAACGAACTTCGGTCGATCTGGTAGACTGACGCAATCTGGAAACAGTAACTTTTAGATTTAACACAAGCTATCAATGAGGCACTAGATGATAACACTAATTTTTACTAATCTGGTTATAGAACTGACGTCGGCAGTTTCTGATATTGGCTCCAACGAACCAACAACAGGAAAAAAGGTGAAAGTGTTTATTTTAGCAGGACAATCCAACATGGAAGGCCATAGTCAAGTTCGGAGTCTCAATCATCTCGGGAAACACCCACAGTATGGTCATTTTACTAGAGAAACTAAAAAATACAGGTACCATTATGGGCGATAAGTATGATGCGCCAGTACTCTTAATTAAAAACTTAAATACAATCTTGAAGTATTCTGTCACTATTTCTGTCTTATGTTCTGTGGATTTGGAGTCTTGGTAGTATGTTTACGGTTACCATCTTTCTATAAAACCCAATTAGGTTAAACCGTGAAAAAACCGTAGTTTCTAAAGTCGGAAAAATTGAGGTGAGTTTTCTTTCGCTGCTTCTCTCGTATTTCTTTCCTGTTTCTTTCGCGCTATTCTGTCGTTGTTTCTGTCAGTTTAGAGTCGTGTCAGTATGCTGATTACCACGATTCTCCCCCCCATCTGTTGTCGTTTTCCCTCAGAATCACCCTCAACATTTCCTCAGAATTTCCACGAAAAATCACCGTCATATAGCTGCAGTATGATACTTTTATCTGGTTAAAGGGAGTATTACCACGTTTTAGGTTTTATCTTTCCATGTTTCTGCACCAGAAATATGATAATGAACAGGTAATGAGATGCCAATTTACACTATGGATGATGTGAGAATGGAGAAAAAGTAGCTAGTGGAACTTACTTCTATCAAATAGAAGCAGGAGATTATACAGACACACGGAAGATGATGATTCTGAAATAATCAGGCTTGCAGGATTTTAAAGACCCAATCTTGTTCATCGTTTTCATGAACGCCTTATAATAATATATTATTAGTTAATCGTGAAAACGTTAAATCCTTCCAATCTAACTCTGCTAATCTCTCTAGTACCTTAATCTATCCTGATAGGTAAACGAGTAGATCTATAAAGGCAATTTATCTTTTATCTTGGGTTAAATTAGGAAGGAGAAGGACTATAGACGTGATCTTTTGAGTTTATATCAGATCTTCAACTAAATGCTGAATGAACAAAAGAACAACTGCTAGAGTGTGCGTATTCTTTGCTTGAATGGGATATGTTTACAGGCATTAATCCCGTACAGGGTATTACCGAGAGCGCGGGTGTTTATATAAAACTCGACTCTGACTTGGCCGTCTTGATTTAACCGATTCGATGAATCAATGAACTTAAGGCGGTCTTTTGTATTTGCTCGTCCCCCTGCAGCGCCTCTTCCAAGCAGCCGAGAAATACGTGAGCATTTACTTAGTGATCGTTTCCGTCTCGGTTATCATTTCGTTTTCCCGGAGATATAACTATTTAGTTTGCATAAGTTCTGAAACAAAGAATCAAGAGATTATGTAGAAGAAGAAGTATCATGTTAGATCATCGGCTGTGGACATATTGGTGGGACTATGCGCAAGCATTTCTGGTGTTGTCAAATCCTGCCAACGATTAGTCTGGTAATATGGAAATTTGAGGTGTGAAAATGATTAAATCAAAGATGCAAACCTTGCTGGATAGTGCAGTGGCCAAATACGTAGCTAATAACTCGCGCTCCCAGGATATGTCAGAGCAAGCCAAGGAGTCGCTGCCAGGTGGCAATACACGTACTGGTGCCTACATGCACCCCTTCCCGGTATACATAGATCGGGGTGAAGGGGCCTACTTAGTTGACCTGGACGGTCATCATTTATTAGATTTCATCAATAATAACACCGCGTTGATTTTGGGACACGCCCATCCAGCCATAGTGGATGCGCTTCAGGCTCGTGTGGCTCAAGGAACTGGCTTCTCCCGACCGACAGCACTGGAAGTGGAGATGGTAGAGTTGCTCCGGGAGCGTGTGCCTTTACTGGAGCGGATTCGTTTCTGCAGTTCGGGCACGGAGGCCGTATTAAACTCAATCAGAGCGGCCAAAGCTTGGACCGGCCGACGTAAAGTGGCCAGATTTGAAGGTGCATATCACGGTGTTGGTGAGTATGCATTGATTAGTTACGTGCCCCCTCTGGGGCCGGAATTAGGCCCAGCAGATCGCCCACGATCAGTGCCGTCTGCCGCCGGGCTATCACCAGCCATTGTAGAGGAAGTGATAGTTTTACCTTTTAACAATGTCGACGCCTGCCGCACGATTATCAATGAGAATGCCGAAGATTTGGCGGCGGTAATCGTCGATCCGCTGGGAACTGGTGCTGGGACCACCCCACCGACCGATGGCTTTCTCACTCAGTTGCGAGAAATAACGACAGACGTTGAAGCCTTGCTGATTTTTGATGAAATCATTACTTTCCGGGTGGCCCTAGGCGGAGCACAGGAACTTTACGGTGTCCAGCCGGACCTGACATGCTTGGCTAAAGTCATCGCCGGAGGAACGCCGGGTGCGGCCTTTGGCGGACAGGCCGACATTATGGCTCTATACGATCCTACATCAGGGCCACCCAAAATCCCACATTCGGGAACCTACAATGCGAATCCACTGTCCATGGTGGCTGGACTAGCGACTCTCCAAACAATGACCCCACAGGCCTATAAAAAAATCGGCTCGTTAACACAAAAGTTAGGGGGTGGAGTTGAGTGCTACCTTGGCCCAGGCTGGGGTGGAAGCGCAAGTAACTGTAGTTGGTTCACTTTTTCGGGTCCATTTCCTGCCGACGGTTCCCCGCAACTACCGTGAGGCGGCGCAGGAGGATGAGCTGATGCAACGCTGGCTCTTTTTCTCGCTACTCAATCAGGGTATCCATTGGGGATACGGCGGAAACGTGTCACTACCGATGGAAGATTCTCACATCGAAAAACTGATATCTGGTGTGGGGATTGCGTTGCAGCAGCTATAGTTCAACCAAATGGTTGAGAAAGTTAGAACAGCTCCAATTAGGCGGGCAAACTATTGCCGACAGAAGCGAAATGGGAATATGCTGCCCGTGGTGGGCTGAAGGGCAAGCGATATCCTTGGGGAGATGAGATCAGCCATGATAATGCCAACTATAGTGGTACGGGTGGTAGGGACAAGTGGAGTAAATGTGCGCCGGTAAGTAGTTTGGAAGCCAATGGATACGGTCTATATGATATGGTGGGCAATGTGTGGGAGTGGTGTTCCGATTGGGATGCCTCTGATTATTATAGCAATTCACCCCCGCGTAATCCTCAAGGGCCTAGCACAGGTGAGAAACGTGTTTTGCGAGGCGGTTCTCATTCTATCTGCGTGTGGCTAGCCGTGGCTTCAACGATCTCTCGTATCCCCGCAGCATCGACGGTTTTCGTTGTGTGTCAGGATTGTAGGACCGTAGGTCCGTTTACCCTTGTCTGTGCTATGCACGGTATTTACCGCTTTACCACTGGTTGGCTTATCTGTATTTAAGTTAAAATTTTTGTACAATGAAATTGAAGTCGAGAACACAAACATAGTGTAGTCAAGATGGGCAAGAAACCAAAATGCATAGTCATAACTGGTAGACCTGGGTCGGGCAAAACGACTCTGGCGGGCGAATTGTGTAAGAGGATGTATCTGCCTAAGATCAGTAGAGATGAGATTAAGGAGGGATACGTCAATACCTTCGGTGTGAAACATGATCGCTTACCCAAAGATACCAACGGGATAGTAAACGAAGTATTCTTTGAGGCGATTCTAAATCTGCTAAAGGAAAATGTATCGATTCTGGTTGAAGCAGCCTTTCAGCATAAGCTTTGGGATCTCGTAGTACCAAGGATAAACGAAATCGCATTAACTTACATTATCGTTTGTGAATTAGGTGCAGAAATCAGTGCGAGACGGCACTTGGAAAGAGGGTTGGCAGATCCCAATAGAGAATTCTACCAT
>DTUY01000250.1 GCA_012963885.1 Candidatus Poribacteria bacterium
AGCTTCGCCTTAATTTGGCTCCAAGCGATGGGGAGTTTGGCCCCTGGGTTTACGAACAAAATTGTGCCTTCCATCGCCTGTTTAACTTCTTCTTTTGTTAAAGCTTTTCGCCATAAACGAAGTTCATCCAGCATCCCATCCCAAGAACGGGCATCACTGTGCCGGCCAATTGTTAGATCTGCCGCATTGTCCGTTATACCCGCACCTGCAGCGTTCTTATTTTCTAGATCAAGTTTGCCATCCAAATATATCTGAATCGTCGTCTTATTTTTCCGAATTGAAACGACATGATGCCATTTACCATCAGCAATAGGAGTTTTACCGGGAACTTCCCCTCCAGCTGCACCATCATGATATCGGGTATAGAGCAAACCATCTCTGAGTTTGATGTAGTATCCAGGACCTGCCCATTTGATAAACATGAATCCCTGTCCAGTCTTTTTACTGGTCTTGAACCAGGCTTCGAGGCTGACATCCTCTGTGCCTAGGTTTAAAACTTCATTGTGAGGTACTACTGCTCCCATATTTTTGCCAAGCGTAAACTCCAGGGCGCCCTTTCTCATTCCATCTACCCATTTAGGTTTATTCTCGAGTATTGCCGCCAATTTGTTAGACGATATGTCCATGATCTTATTCCCATTTCCTTCATCCAAGGAAAAGTAGAATACCAAATCATCAACTTCAGCATTGTCTGCAGGAAGAGCGAAAAAAAATACCCAGAGAATAGCCGCAATAGGTAGACTCACACGTTGTTTCATAGGCCTTTTCTCCTTTGTTGTTTTGAAGATTCAAATTACTAACAAACCTTCACAGTAGGGATTAAAAGTTGACTTTCCTCAAATTTCACTACTCCTCCAGTTTTTTGCATTACTAAAGGTCAACAGATTATACTAACCCTAGGTTTTTCTGTCTATGCCTCTGCAAATAATGATCGGAGGTATTGTGTTTCTGCCACAGGTATACAGGACTGCCAGAAACTTGGTATATGTTCCCCCTTGACCGGATAAAAGTATCATACCACAGTTACATGACGGTGTTTTTCCGTAGTTTTTTGAGAAAATTCTGAGGGGAAACGACAACAGATGGGGAGAATTGTGGTAATCAGCATACTGACAAGACTCTAAGCTGACAGAAACAATCACAGAACAGCGATAGTCTTACGAAAGAAACAGTGAAAGAAAACTTACCTTAACCTGTACTTAAGTTTTAACTTAAATACATGTTTAGATAAGTTTTCGTTGTGTCTATCGATCCTATCTGTTGTTATTTCCACTCAATATGCAACGCGTCGGTGATCGGGCCAGCGCTGGCTCCCGCTGAATCCACGTGCTTTACCCTGTGGTGCCGCCTAAAGTTGAATACTCAATCAAAGAATTGAGATTGGTTGGTAACCAGATTATATCTTGAGCATAAGTAAGATGTATACGCCTATTGCGCCCGTTACTACAGCCAGAACAATCCAAATCGCGCTTATGGGGCCATACGTGCCAAACAATTGCCCGATCAGCCAGGGGGTAAACATGCCGCCGAGCGCACCTCCGGCGAATAACAGGCTTGTAATGCGGCCTGACACGGTCAGATGTTTCTCGGTAATAGAGATGCCGATAGGAAACATCGAGGCGACCCCCAGACCGAAGATGCCGGTTCCCAGCCAGATAACCGTCAACGTTTGCGGCCAGACCATTATCAACCCGACGCCGATCAGACATAAGAATAGGTCTGCACCAAGGATATATTTGACGTTTATTCGCATAGCTATTGGGATGCTCAAAAGACGTCCAATGGTGAGTGCGGCCCAAAATGCAAAGGTCAAATCAGCCGCCGAGGCCTCGTCCGCCAAATTACTTCTGAAGACGTAGGTGGCGATCCAACCACCCAGACTGACTTCAGCCGAGACGAATAAAAAGAAAAGGATAATGATCAATCCTAACAGGTAGGCGTCTACAGAACCAGAGGTGATGTCGTCGGTTTTCTTCGGGCGGTCTGGGCTGGGTAAACGTAAAAGCCAAAAGGATACAGGGAAGGTCAGTAGTCCAACGGTCCAGTACCCCCAGGTAATGTCTCCCGTCAACCTCAGCATCTGGGCGAAGATGACAGGTGACAGGGCTGCGCCAAGACCAAAGAAAAAGTGGAGCCCGTTCATATAGGGTTCAACTTTTTCGCCATGCAACCAGACTAATAGCGTATTTCCACCAACATCGGCCGCCCCAACAACGACACCGATTAGAAACATGGTTAGAATGAGCAACCACAAGACGGAAACCGTTGGCACAAAAGCCAGGCCAAGCGCAATGAGGATAAACATTCCGGCCATGATGGGATGGCCTGGAATACGATCATAGATGTAGCCACCTACTAACGATCCCAAAATGAAGCCTAACGCTTTGGCTGTAAACAGGTAGCTGATTTGACTCATATCGGACTGGGTATTGTCGGCCAGTCGATTTAGAGTTGGACCCAGCGAGGCCACGACCATCCCAAGTGCAATAAAAGCAGCATAATAGGCAACGGAAATGGAAATGGCTGGACGCAATTTGAGGCGCCGGGTACTCATGTTCATTGGAGTGAGAATTGTCTGATTAGGTAATGTGACATTGAATTCCCCTTAATGGAAGGGTTCTCCTATAGAATGTAGCTGCTATTTTGTATTTTGCCCTTCCAGACTTCCCCTGGCAGCATGGATTGAATGAGAACACAAACGGACCGATCCGTCAGTTTTTCCCCAAAGGAACCCGTTTGGAAGAGATCGCTAAGAGATTCGGTCAAAAGGGTAAAGGGGTTGTTGAACAGAAAGCCCAGGAAAACCCTCAAATATGTGACACCCACAGTGGTGTTTCTTGGCCAATTATTCGGAGCGGGTATGGCACTTAATAGTTGAATTCGCGGGCTTGAATATCGGAGATTGAAAATATAAACGTTTAGTGATAACATCGGCTTACTTTAGGTGAACTTACACATAGTTGTTAGGGGAACATCTGTTACTGACACAATATTCCCAGTAGACAATGTATCTTACGGAAGAGGGAAATCTGGTGGTTGGGAAAAAGAAAAATTGTTTCCCGATAGAACTGCTTCGGGGGCAGATACTAGAACTGCAAGTTGGTTTGAAAATCAGGTAAAAGCTTTAGTTGGTAAGACTGTACAAGTTTTACTCGCTCTAAAAATAGAAGATGTTGTGAATGAGTATATTTTTTCCTTTGTTATTAATGATTATAAGATCAGAAAAATATCTCAATAAGTTGAGATTGTTAACCTTTGAAGGAATGCTTTCATCGCTTGTACAAAAGTTTTAACTTAAATACAGAATATTGATTCGGTGTAGCGATTGGGAAAGTAGAACCTAGACAGCCAGAAACACAAGCCCAATCTAACACCTACATCAATTCAATAAAATACTCCTTTCTTCTATTTCAACTTAATATCTAGCATCTTTAGAAGCTAGTAATGATATTTTAGCTTCTACAAAGAAGAACTCTAATTTTTCTAATTCTTCTTCAGGAAATGCACCAGCATCAATAAAACCATCAAGTAACTCAAATGCTTTTTCTGGGACATACTCTCACAGAGTGTTTTAGGCACCTTGACCAACCTACCAACCTGTGCTATCATGAAATTTCTCCAGTGAAATGCTAACATTTCAGGGAGAAATACGGTTCAGACAATTAGACGGGGACAGGACCCCTGTTTAATCTATCCGTATGATTAAACCCTTGATGTATTTAACCGCTACAAATGTAGTAAATTTTCACATAACAATTACGCCTCAGGAGTAAGGAACTATGAAACGTCTTCTTAACTGTTTCTCGATAATTTCACTTTCAATTCTGGCTCTATGCCCATTGTTATCACTAGCTGCTGGCCCTGATGTCCATAAAGACAAACTAGTTGGACACTGGACTTTTGAGAAGGGAGAAGAACTAAAAGATTTAACAGGTAATTTCCCTGATATAAAATTGATGGGTGCGGAAATTGTTAAAGGCGCTTTGGACGTAGATGCCGGTAAGTGGGCTATTACCGTTGGTGACTACAAAGGTCCTGATATTAAAGAAAAGACCTTGATGTCTTGGTTCAGCTTTCAAAATAATGCTGTGATTAAAGGTTCAATATTATGTATTGATAAGATTAGTGGAGATCATTTTGATTCCATTGTCTATGCAGAACGTCAGCCCAATCAGTGGATGGCTGGCAGTAGTTTCTTTAGGCGAACAGATGATTTCAAACCTGGACACAAGGACACCACTAAAGGCGAAAAGTTCATGATGGCTATCACGTATAAAGGCGACAAAACAGCGACGGTTATGGGCTACCGCAATGGAAAGAATATCAGTGGTAAAGGTTACGAGAAAGGTCCGATGGTCACTTGGGAAAAAGATGATGCTGAAGCCATTTGGGGCAAACGGCATGGTAGCGTAGGCGGTGGACCTGGCGATTTAGATGGCCTAATTTACGAATCGAGAATCTATGGCGTGGCCTTGACGGAAGAAGAAATTAAAGGCTTGAAGGAAGGTTCACTTTCGGTTGAATCTCACGATAAGCTAACTACCAAGTGGTCGATTATCAAAAGCTATTAGCCTATTTAGAACTGGGTTATTGTGCTAGCATCTTTATGAAGCTAGTAATGATATTTTAGCTTCTACAAAGAAGAACTCTAATTTTTCTAATTCTTCTTCAGGAAATGCACCAGCATCAATAAAACCATCAAGTAACTCAAATGCTTTTTCTGATGCTAATTCTAAAAACATCATTGCAATTTGAGATAAGCATTCATAAGTTGTAGAATGTTTATCAGAATCATCAGACTTCATGTTTACCAGTTCCTTCTCTATCTGTAGCTTTCTTTGCTCCTGGTGGCTTATACATTGTTCATATGCTCCTGGTTGTTCCCAAATATTGATCTCATTCTCTGCCAAACCGACAGTTTAGGTTGCTGGAGTATGTTCTGACTCAGAATAATTTGCTGTAGTCGTTCCTCCGACTTCACCTTGTCTTGGATAGTGACCTTGAGAAACGCAATCTGTTCCTGCAAATCCTTGATTTGCTTGTCTTTCTGCTCCAGTAACATGGCTATATTATCATCAGTAATATCTCTACTTGTGGAATGTCTACAAGGTTGTTGTAGCTTGAGGGAAACCTATTCCAGTAGACAACCATCGGTAAAGTAGTAAAGACCACGTTGCACCACGGTCCAAGGGTAGTTAATTCAGTCCTGACACACAGCGAAATCCACTGTTGAAGTACCTATTATTCAGAGTGTTGAAGAAGCGATAAGGAACATGCAGGCGGTTAGTCCCATTAGCCCAAGAACCCCCACGCAACACTCTGATGTCTTTACCACCATCATACCAATCCTGACACCATTCCCAAACGTTGCCTGACATATCAAACAAACCGTAACCGTTCGGCTTAAGACTACCTACTGGTGCCGTGGACTGATCCCACTTATCCTTGCCACCAATACCCTCGCAATTCGCATAGTCTCTGGCAACACTTTCATCATCACCTCAAGAATAAATTTTATCAACTAAGCCGCCCCGTACTGCATATTCCCATTCTGTTTCAGTCGGTAACCTTTTGCCTGCCCACTCACAATAAGCAGTCGCATCGCGCCAACTGAGTTCGATCATCGGGTGCCTGTCCGTAGGTGAATACACAGACACAACTCCCCAACGATTGTATTCATAGCCTGTTCTGCTAACAAACTTCTTGAACTGACCAACCGTTACCTCATATTTATCCATATAGAAAGCATTCACATCAACTCCCACTAGAAAGCTGCTGACACCTTTAGGAATAAGAACCATCCCCGGAGGAGGGCGTACTTCAACCTCTTCAACAAGTTTCTTTTCATTTACCTGAAAACTGGCTTTAACAGTACCGACAGTACCAGCAGTATTCTTCCAAGAAACAATAAAAACAGTAACTTTCCCCGACACTAAACCTGAATAGTTAATCGTCGCCTGATTATCAACTAATGGTAAAGACGGACCATTTTCCAAAAACCCCCGTTCGTGTACGGTTACAGTGATAATTCCTTTTTCAACGTTTGAACTATCATCAAAGGTAATGACTAAGACACCCTCAGAATCGATTTGGCTGCCAATAGCAGGTAAGGTTCCCATAACTTTGGCAACACCTCCTAAATCTTCTTCACCACACCCAACCCAGACAACCATCACAAGCAACGAGATAACTGATCTCTGAATCACGAAATTCACCTTGTACATAATTTTAACTTAAATACAACCTAGCTTCCTCAAAACTTTGTCAGAAATATGGCGGGTTGGTTGCTCTTCTCAGAACTAACTACTGATACCCATGCAATACTCAACGTATTTATCGCCGTCAGAATATTATTGACGGGATTCATATTCTTTGACTGCTTTCAGTGCTTCTGGTGTTCCTATTGAACCTAATGCCTTTGCCACACCCTTACAAACCCATTCATTCG